>CACZSC010000267.1 GCA_902783755.1 uncultured Ruminococcus sp.
TCTCCGGTGATGGCCCGGAGCAGGGTCGACTTGCCTGATCCGTTCTCCCCGACGACGCACAGATAGTCGCCTTCCTCAAGATCGAAGGTAAGGTTGCTTACGGCGGTATGGCCGTCATAGGCCAGGACCACCGATCTCGCTTCTATGAGATTCATCGAAAACCACCTCTGTTCAGGGCCGCGTCAAGAGCGGCCAGGTTCATCTCCATAAGGTCCGCGTAGGTCACGGAACTGTCAAATTCCTCTTTTGTAACATTGTGGGCCGACTGCAGGGTGAGGATCTCCGCGCCTGTCTCCCCGGCGATGAACTCCGCGGTCTTCCTGTCGGAAAGCTCGATCACGAAGATCACCGGGATGTCTTCCTCCTTCACCTTTTCCGTGAGGAAGAATATGGTTGAAAGGGAGGGCTCCGTATTCGAGGTGCATCCGGTGAAGGCGGCGTAGTAGCCGAAGCCGTATTCCTCGCACAGGTATTTCAGCGGGAATCGGTCCGCCACGATGACGGTCTTCCTTCTGGCTTCCTCCGCGAGCTTTTCGAACCTTTCGTCGATCCCGCTTATCCGTGCGGAATAGCCGGCGAGATTTTCCCTGATCAGGGGCTCATGTTCCGGAAATATGCCGCACAGCTCCTCCGCCAGGTCATGAAGTATCACAAGCGCGTTTTTCGGGGAGGTCCATACATGCTCGTCATATTCGTCCCGGGACGAGATCAGACCGGGTATCTCCTCGGTGAGGAGCTCCGCGTGTTCAGTCATGGCGAAGGTCCTGATGCCTTCCGCCCGGTCCCCCATGGCTTCAAAAAGGTCTTCTATCCATTCATCGGACTCCCCGCCTGTGAAGACGAACAGGCTGCTGTGCTCTATCTGGGATATGTCGGAGACCGTGGCCTCAAAATCATGGGACTCGTTTCCGGGGGACAGCAGCATCACGGCGTCGGCGAAGCCGGAGCACAGGGCTCTTGAAAAATCGTAGGCCGCGAAGTTCGTCGCCACCACAAGGGGTCTTTCCCGGTCCGGCGGCACGGCGCAGGACCGCATCAGAGGAGCTGCCAGCAGAAGGAATACCAGGATCAGTACAGATATGATTCTTCTCACCCGTTCTTTCCCTCCGATTCAGCGCATTCGCTGCATATACCGTATATGACGGTCTTCGACCTGTCCACCCTGAAATTGTGATCCTTCTCGAAATGCTCCTCCAGCTCCTCTATGAAAGAGCAGTCGGAGTGTATGAGCTTTCCGCATTCGGAACATTTCAGATGAATGTGCTCATGGTGCGTTCCGCATTCGTTGAACTGGTACGTGGGGGCGTCGCCTGACAGGAACTTGCTTACGACGCCTTCCTTCACGAGGGCTGAAAGAGTGCGGAATACCGTAGCCTCCCCGGCCTTAACGCTGCCGCATATCTCCCGGGCCGTGAGGCATCTCGTCCGGTTGTTCCGCAGCAGACTGAGGATCTCCTCCCTCTGTTTCGTATTGTACTTGATCTCGCTCATGGTATCTCTTCCGTATCTGATTATTCTGGCTTTATTCTACCATCTACGAATTTGAAAGTCAATATCAAATTCATTTGCGGGAGATACTTGAACACAGACAGGAGGGGTGGTATAATCGGGGTGAAATCTTTCATGAAATCTTTCATAACGGAGGTTAATCATGCCGTATATCGATCTTAAGACCAACGCTTTGATCACAAAGACGGCCGAAGCCGGGCTGTCATCATTTTTCGCTCACGCTCTCGAGTCCTGTTTTCCCGGGAAGACCGAGAGATGGCTCATGGTGAACATAGAAGGGAACCGGGCCATGTATTTCGGCGGGAAGGACACGAAGTGCGCCATGGTGAGCGTCGACATCCTGGGCGAGCAGAAAAAGTCGTCATACGAGAAGATGACGGGGATGATATGCGATGTGCTGTCGTCCGAACTGAAGATCGATCCAGACCGGATCTACATCAAATACTCGGAATACGACAAGTGGGGCTGGAACGGATCCAACTTCTAGCTGCATGTTTTCTCCAGTTTTGAATGCTATTTTGAGCCATAAAATGTGCTGAGGAAATGGGGATGGCATGGCGTTTCGTACATTTTGCGAAAGGATTATAGGAA
>CACZSC010000268.1 GCA_902783755.1 uncultured Ruminococcus sp.
GATTATAAGAACGAACAGGTTGCTGCTCAGTATCGAGTTGGTGAAAAGGTCCGTGAATCCTGTCGTTCCTGCCCCGAACAGGTATCCTAGGTTTTTGAACGTATCCTTCTCGAAATAGAATATCGCAAAACCGAATACGGTTATGAGAATCGTGTATGCGTGGGTGATTATAGCCTTAGGCACTTTCGGCAGCTTGTTGAAAAGCTTGAGCAGGAACGTCTTCTCAATGACCAGGAACACTGCGTAGTACATGCCCCAGATTATGAAGTTCCATGAGGCACCGTGCCAGAATCCCGTCAGGAACCAGACGATGAGGATGTTCCTGTACTGCCATTTGCGGTTGCCTCCGAGAGGTATGTAGACGTAATCCCTGAAGAACGTTCCCAGGGATATATGCCAGCGTCTCCAGAACTCCGTGGCGCTGCCTGAAGTGAGCGGGTAATTGAAGTTCTCGTTGAATCTGAATCCGAACATCCGCCCGAGGCCTATGGCCATATCGGAATATCCGGAGAAATCGAAGTAAATCTGAAGCGTAAAGAACACGGCTCCAAGCCATCTGGACGCCACGGTGACGTTTCCGAGACCGTAGAACGCGTTCACTGCGACAGCGCAGCTGTCGGCGACAAGCACCTTCTTCGCAAGCCCTATGGCGAATCTGTAGAATCCCTCATTGAAGTCCTCGAGCTTTACGCTCCTCGACATCAGCTGTGCCTCTATGTCCTTGTACCTGACTATGGGCCCGGCTATGAGCTGCGGGAAGAACGACACGTAGAGGAGGAGATTGAGCGGGTTCTTCTGGCATTCCGAGTCCTTCCTGTACACGTCGATGACGTAGGACATGGCCTGGAACGTGAAGAAGCTTATTCCTATGGGCATGGTCAGCGGATTGAAAACTATGCCTGCGCCGGACACGTCGTTTATGATCCCGATGAAGAAACCGAGATACTTGAACACGAAAAGCGCCGACAGGTTCGCTACCACCGCCAGGATGAGCCACAGCTTTTTCGCCTTACCGTCCTTTGCCACCAGCCTGCCGAAAAGATAATCCAGCAGAACAAGACCGATCATGAGGAACACATAGACCGGTTCGCCCCAGGCGTAGAATACGAGAGAAAAGACTACAAGTATGATGCGCCTGTAGAGGTCGTTCTTTATTATGAAGTAGGCTGCCAGCAGGACCGGCAGGAAGATGTATATGAAGAGAAGATGGGAAAATACCATAAAGGCACCTCACCTTTTTGTTATCTGTTATTTATCTGCTCCGAGCAGGACCGCTTTAAGTTCTTCAGGAGAGCTGACCATGGTCGCGGCCCCCTTCCTTACGAGCTCGTCCCTGTCCCTGAAGCCCCAGAGGACCGATATGCATTCAAGGCCCGCGTTTTCCGCGGTCTCTATGTCGACGTCAGAATCGCCTACATATACGGCTTCCGCGTCACTTACGCCGAGAGCCCTGAGACAGTCAAATACCATGTCGGGCCAGGGCTTTTTCCTGATACCCTCGTCTTCCCTCTCGCCGCAGGAATAATCGGCGTCCGGGAAGAATATCCTTGTCAGTTCTACTACGGCTTCGTGCATCTTGTTGGACACCACTGCGCATCTGATCCCGTTTCTCCTGAGTTCTCTGAACAATTCCGGGATCCCGTCATAGGGAGCGGTCTCGATAAGGGCGTGGGCCGTATAGTATTCGACATAAAATTCGTAGGCCTCGCTGAAGTGTGGATCGTGCTCACCGCCGGGCAGCACCCGCTCGATGAGCTTTCTGACGCCGTTCCCGACGGCACGCCTGACCTGTTCCGTCGTCCTCCGGGGATATCCGAATCTGTCCATTGTGACGTTGACGGCAGACGTCAGGTCGTCAAGGGTGTTTAGTATGGTGCCGTCCATGTCGAATATGACGGCTTTGTATTTTCTTTCCATTTAAAACCTGTATCTGAGTATTATGACGTAAAGCGGCTCCGGTAGTTCCGCGGTCTATGCGTTTGTTTTAAGCTCCTGGGCTTTTTGCATTTTCCTGAGCATGATCGAGAAGAAGATCACATGAGCAGCGGAAGTTATCACCCAGGATATTGGATATGAGACATATACGGATTCGATCGTATGAAGGGATCCGAACACGATGAAGATCCACAGCACTCTGAAAAGGCAGGTGCCTATCATTGCACTCATCATAGGAATGAATGACATACCGAGACCTCTCTGTGCTCCGACCATCACATCCATGAAGCCGCATAAGAAGTAGGTGAGCTCTATGAATGCCAGTCTGATCATTCCGTATTCGATGGCTTTTTCAAAGCCCTCCGAACTGTTGTCCATATATAGTGAAAGCAGCGGACGACCGAGAAGGCAGGACACGATGCCGAATATGAGACCGACAATGACAACGATAACCAGACAG
Source organism: uncultured Ruminococcus sp. (assembly GCA_902783755.1). Lineage (GTDB taxonomy): Bacteria > Bacillota > Clostridia > Oscillospirales > CAG-272 > UMGS1696. The sequence continues at coordinate 2,396 of CACZSC010000268.1, forward strand.
GTCACAAGGATCCTCCATACCCGGTCAAGTCTCTTTGCGCCCACGTTCTGTCCTATGAAGGTCAGAGCGGCGTGATGGACAGAGTTCATGGAAACATAAGTGAAGCCTTCAATCGATGCGGCAGCGCCGTTTCCCGCTATCGCGTAGCTTCCGAAGGAATTTACGGATGACTGTATCAGAACATTCGAAACGGAAAAGGCTATACCGTGAAGTCCCGCAGGGAATCCAACAAGGAAAATCTTTCTGAGCTTTTCCTTATATATCTTGAGCTTTCTGAACTCCAGGTGCGCGAAATCCTTCCTCTTCTTGAGGTAGCCTATGACGAGGAAAGCGGATATGTACTGGGCGACTATGGTGCCCACTGCCACTCCCACGACTCCGAGATGGAACACGAGGACCAGTATGAGGTTGAGTATGACGTTCAGCAGTCCGGCTCCGCCCAGATAGAACAGAGGCCTCTTCGTCTCACCGAGGGATCTCAGCACCGCCGCTCCGAAGTTGTACACCATGTTGGCCGGAGTGCCGATGAAATAGATCTTGAGGTAAATCTCCGACTGGCTTATGACGTCTGAGGGGGAACCCATCCACCTGAGGAAGGTCCCCGAGAATATGAATCCGAACGCGCCCACGGAGAGCCCTGCGATGATGCTTATGAGCACCGACGTGTGGATATCCCTGTGCACGCCTTCGTAGTTGCGGGCGCCGTAATCGTGGGCGACGCAGACAGCGGTGCCGACCGAAAAGCCCATGAAGGCGTTGAGCAGCAGGTTTATGAGCGCATTGACGGAAGTTACAGCCGCAAGGGC
>CACZSC010000269.1 GCA_902783755.1 uncultured Ruminococcus sp.
GACAACTAGCCTGCGTCTTGTTTCAGTATATAGCATTTTTATTGATATCAATGAAAAGGAGAAATCACAATGAAAAGAACAAGGCTCTTTACTGCAGTAGTGCTTGTACTTGCTTTGATGATTACCGCAATCTCTGCTGTTACTCCCAGCGCTGAACGTCCTGACACAGTACGTCTCGTATGGAACACAACACCTCAAGGAGCAGTTACCAACTGCGGTAGGATCCTCAATGAAGACGGCACTGTTGATCAGTACATCACTGTAGAGATGCTTAAACTCTACATGAGCGACGTCGACGATGTTGACGGACTTTCCGGCACAACAGTCGGAGAGATCAAGGCAGCAGAAGCTAACCAGGATGGTTGGCTCAAGGTCTACCGTTTCGACGGTGACATTGAGGCTCTTTGGGCTGAAGCTACAAAGGGGATTCCGATGGAGAATGCTGCTCCCGTAGCCGTTTTCTATGCAGAATGGATCGGCGATCCTTCCCTCATCGAGGGCAAGCGCATAGAATTCGACATTGAGGTTGATGGCATTGAGAAGCCGGAAGATCTCGTAGCAGTTCTTCACCTTCCCGAAGGCGCAGAAGCTTGGAAGATCGAAGACAGCAAGATGGGTGACAACGCGGTTATCACGATCGGATGCGACAACCTCTCTCCGTTCATCATAGTTGGTGACAGCGGCGAGGCTCCCGCTCAGAATCCTGACGGACCCGTATCCCCTCAGACCGGCGTAGTTGACTATGCTCCTGCTTCCATCGCATGCGCTGTTCTCTTCGGAGCATTCGCAGTCGTTTGCGCACTGAAGGCAAAGAAGCACTAAGACCGTTCAGACGATAAACATCGATTCTGAAAAGTGATGATAGGACGCGATAAAATGAAGAAGAAAGAACGACGTAAAATAGTTGTGTTTATTGCCGTGCTCCTTCTTATTGTCGCGTCCTTTATCATTGCGGTCGCGATAGTAGAGCAGTACGTCAAGAACAGGGACGCTGACAGGTTCTCATATTCGTCTTCCACGGAAGGCGCCATATATATCGGAGAAGACGTCTACATCCCCAACAGGAATATAGAGACGCTGCTCATAATGGGTACCGATACCAGCGAGCAAAGGGAGCAGAGCGGCAGGAAGTATACCCAGTCCGACTTTGACGCCCTTGTTATCCTGGACAAGGCCAAAAGAACATTCACGATAATCCATATTAACCGCGACACCATGACGGAGATCAACCTGCTGAACGACTCGACCAACCAGAAGGTCGGAACTCAGATAGCGCAGATCACCCTTGCGTACGCCTACGGTTCCGATGATGAGGCGCACTGCAGGAACATGGTGAGCGCAGTAGAGAACCTGCTGTACGGCGTAAAGGTCAACCACTATCTCGCACTGACCATGGATGCCATCCCGATCATCAATGACAGTGTTGACGGCGTGGAAGTAGAGCTGCTGGCCGACTTCACCTCAGTCTTCGGGCCGGGATACACGCAGGGCAAAAAAGTAAAGCTGATGGGCAGCCAGTCCCTGGAATACATCCAGGCGAGAGGTTCCATGGCCGACAGCACGAACCTTTCCAGGATGGAAAGGCAGAGACAATATTTGAACGCGCTGTTCGACAAATACAATGATACTGAAGATTTCGATGTCTCGGGTCTTTACAAGAAGATCAAGAATTATGTGACCTCGAACTGCACGGTGGATCAGCTGCAGAGGCTTCTGGAGCTGATGACCACCTATGAATTCGAAGGCATCAGGACGATAGAAGGCGAGGCGAAAGACGGAGAACAGTTCGTCGAGTTCTATCCCGACGAAGAGGCTCTCAGAGATCTGGTGATAGAGCTCTTCTACAAGCCTGCATCACCCGACGATCTCAAAAACTGAATCAGAAAACGATTCCCGTTCCGGAAAAAGGAACGGGATATTTTTGCGCTATGCGATAGATTTTTATCTTGCATTATGGTATACTTTCAGCATGAAAAGCCCGTCGAAAGGATAGTATTATGAAAATCGTACTGGAGAACCTTACCAAGATCTTTCCTGCGAGAGGAAAAAAGGGCGGACAGGACGTTGTGGCCGTGGATCACTTCAATTTCACGATTCCCGACGGCAAGCTGGTAGGCCTGCTGGGGCCTTCGGGCTGCGGGAAATCCACGACCCTGTATCTTATATGCGGCCTTCAGAATCCTACCGAAGGAAAGATATATTTCGGAGAGGACGACGTGACGAACCTTCCCACTGAGAACAGGGGAGTGGGGCTGGTGTTCCAGAACTACGCACTGTACCCTCATATGACTGCTCTTCAGAACATCCTTTTCCCGCTCCAGAACCTCAAGGGCAAGGACAGGCTCACGAAAGAAGAAATGAACGAGAGAGCTATGAAGGCAGCCAGACTTGTCCAGATAGATCGCCTCATGGAAAGGAAGCCGGCGGAGATGTCAGGAGGACAGCAGCAGCGTGTCGCTATTGCAAGAGCCCTTGTGAAGATGCCGAAGGTCCTTCTGCTGGACGAGCCCCTGTCGAACCTCGACGCAAGGCTGCGGCTCCAGACAAGGGAAGAGATCCGCAGGATCCAGAAGGAGACCGGGATCACGACGGTGTTCGTGACCCATGACCAGGAAGAGGCCATGAGCATATCAGACCTTATCGTGGTAATGAAGGCGGGCGTGGTAAACCAGATCGGAAAGCCTCAGGAGGTATATGACGATCCGGCGAACCAGTTCGTCGCCCAGTTCCTGGGAACGCCGCAGATCAACATGTTTTCCGGAAGGATCGGGGACGGAGGACTGTACATCGGTTCCGAAAAGGTCATGGACATAAACTGTGACTGCGGGGATACCGAAGTCCTGGTCGGCGTCCGTCCGGAGGGGTTCGAAGTTGATCCGGAAGGCAGTCTGACCTGCACTCTCAGGAACATCGAAGTGATGGGCAGGGACATCAGCATAGTTTCAAAAAACGATGCCTGCCAGAGCGAGCTGGTAAGGACGATCGTGAACTCAGACATAGACTATGGCTCCATAAGCGGACAGGTAAGGTTCCGTCTCAAAGCCCATAAGGTCTATATATTCAGGCCTGAAAACGGCGAGAGGATAAGGTTCACGGAGAGATAATAACAGGTAATACACAGAAACCCCTATGGTCAGTTCAGTGAACCATAGGGGTGATTTTTTTAGACTCGTTATTTTCCCGCGCGTTTCCTGAAATACCCGGCGACCTGATTCCCGTCATCGATGAGCAGGCCGGTCCGCCGTTCGCCGTCATTGAATACCAGGAGCAGGGCGCTGTGAGAGGAAAAAGGGGTGGTGTAGTCGTAAAGCCTTTCCGGTACCAGGCCGGGAGGCTCCTTTTCACAGGCCGTCAGGGCAGACTTCCGCGAAAAGACAGATCTTATGTTCACCTCGGCACATGAGACGAATGAGGTGACAGGCATGTCGAAATCCGTGAATTCCTTTCCGAGCCCCACTTTCTTGAGGATCAGGAGATCCAGGGAGTCGGAGCGGTAGACGGGGGTGTCCAGTATATACCCGGGAGCGCCTTCGTACGCATAGCCTGTATCGTCCGGAAGGGGATCCGAGGACAGGCGCAGCGCGTATACGAATCTCGTCATCAGGAACCGGCCTGCAATTACGAGCCCCGCTCCGAGGGAGATCCAGAAGACCGGGCGCCAGAGAGCAGAGAGCAGGCGGGGGACCTGCAGCCCGTAGCCGGCGGAAACGACCGGGAAGAGGGCAGCGATGAGGCATATTAACGCCAGGATCAGAACAGTGACGAAAGCGGCGGTGTTCCTGCTGTATGCTGTATGATACATATATACTCCAGACAACAAAAAAAGCGGTCCGTGCTATCCAAGGGTAACACGGAACATATCTTACGCTTTTTCTTTTTCAGTTTTGTCAACTATCTGCTTGCCGTCGTAATAACCGCAGGCTTTGCACACACGGTGAGCAACTGTGTATTCACCGCAGTGAGAGCAGATCACCATCTCGGGCGCAGCAATCTTCCAGACGCTGGAGCGTCTCTTGTCACGTCTTGCCTTCGAGGTTTTTCTCTTCGGTACAGCCATTGTAAACCTCCCCTGTATTTAAATACAGATGCTATATTCAAATTGCATGCAATTATAACACACCTAGTCCTTGTTTTCAAGTAGTTTTTTCAAAATTGCCATCTGAGGATTCACATATTCCTCCTCTTCGCAGCCGCAGGGGCCGTCTTTCAGGGGCTTCCCGCATTTCGGGCACAGGCCGGGACAGTCGTCACTGCAGAGGGAGAACATGGGCAGCCTCAGTGAGAGCTCCTCTATGATGTCGGCATCAGGCAGGATCCAGGATTCGTTCGCGAACAGCACGTCGTCGGTGACGCCGTCCCACTCACCGTCATCGCTAAGGTGGCTTTTGTCAAAGCTTCTGCCCGAGCCTGATCCGGATACCACGACGGTCCTTTCAACGGGAAAATCGATGGACCGGTGCAGTTCTTCAAGGCACCTTGCGCAGACGGTCTCATATTCCGCTGACACCTCGGCGGAAAACGTCATTATGCCAAGGTTGTCGCTGACCGTTCCCGTAACGTGTATCCCGTTTTCGCAGATGCGTATGTCGTCCGGGAGCCCGACGCATTCGGCGTCTGTCTTTCCGGGATCGAAGCGGTAGTCAAAGTCTATCCGGTACGACCGGTGGTTCATCAGTTCGGTGATATCTATCTTCAATTCAGCAAACCTTCCTTCCCAAAATCTTCACGTCTCGAATTATACTACCTGCCTCCGCATCCGTCAAGGCAACCGGCATTGCGCAGACGTGCGCGCTGTGATATAATCCCTGTGAAATAAGTTTTGAGGGTTCCGACATGAATAATTTCTTTATCGACGAGAAGGTATCAAACAAGGCTCTGAACGCTTTCTTCAGGCGTAACAGCCCGAGCGGCGAGGTCCATGCCTTGCATGTGCTACACCACGGCAGGACGGTCGTAAGGTTCGCAGTCCCGCCCTACAGGATAGAAGACAAAAGGGAATCATATTCGCTTTCAAAGAGCTTCACGTCAACGGCGATCGGTCTCCTCGTCTCAGAGGGGAAACTTACACTTGACGCCCGGATAGCCCACATATTCCCTGATAAGATCCCTCTTGATCCGGCTCCGCAATTTCTGAGAATGACGGTCCTCAACGTCATTTCCATGAACACGGGCCACGGAAGATGCGTGATGCACGAAATGAATCTGGCAGACGACCCCGTGAAGGCGTTCTTCGGAATAAGGCCGGAATATGAGCCCGGGACCCATTTCACGTACAACACGGGAGCCTCCGCTCTGCTTGCCTGCATCGTGGAACGGCTCACAGGCATGCGCCTTCTCGATTATCTCAATGAAAAACTGTTCGGACCGCTGGGCATAGAAGGTGTCGGATGGATGACCATGAAGGGCGGACAGGCTCAGGGCGGTACCGGGATACAGGTCAGCTGCGACGATATCGCGAAACTGGGCCAGCTGTACCTCAACGGGGGCGTCTGGAACGGCAGAAGGATACTGGACAGGAAATGGACCGAGGACGTACACAACCCGGTCTCGGACACGTCGATGATCTATCCGAGCCCCGACTGGCAGGAGGGATACGGGCTCCATTTCTGGAAGAACCACAGGGAAGGATACAGGGGCGACGGCGCTTTCGGCCAGCTGTGCGTGATACTTCCGGAGCATGATATGGTGTTCGCGGTGCAGGGGATGATCGGAGACATGCAGGGTGAGATGGAGTCTGTATACGACCTTGCGGACGGCCTTTACGGCGCTGACGACGAAAAGCTCTTTATTCCCGCCTATATGCCTGTCTCGTCCCCGGCGGACGATCTTTCCCTGTGGAGCGAGAAAAGGACGTTCGGGCTGAAGGATAACCCTTACGGATTCAGGAAGGTGGAGATCAGGCCCGTTGAAAGCGAGTCCGTGGAGCTGGTGTTCTCCTGTGAGAACGGCGATATTTTCATCAAGGCCGGGAACGGGATATGGGTGAGAAACTTTATACGGGCGCAGAAATTCAAGCCGTATCTGCCCAACGAGATGTGTACGGACAGAAAACTTGATTGCGATTTCTCAGCTTCATACCGGATAAAGCCGGATACGGCCGAATTCGTTTTCAGGTTCCACAACTGCCCGCATACGGCAGTCTGGAAATTCAGTACGGACGACAGAAAACTGAATGTCGACATAGGAAGCCCTGATTTCATAGACAGGGGCTGCGAGCACATCGAAGGAGAAGAGTTATGAGCCAGAAGAAAAAAGAATTACTGAGATCGCTGAAATTCGTCGGGTTCTCCATCAGCGCCGGTGTGATACAGGTAATAGTGTTCACCCTGCTGAACGAGATCCTCAAGCTGGACTACTGGGTCAGCTACCTCATAGCTCTGGTGTGTTCGGTCCTCTGGAACTTCACGTTCAACCGGAAATTCACCTTCAAGTCGGCAGCCAACGTCCCCGTGGCCATGCTCAAGGTGGTAGCCTTCTACGTGGTGTTCACCCCGTTTTCAGTATGGTTCGAGGATTTTCTCACGGTAAAGTGCGGATGGAACGAATATCTTGCAACAGGACTCAACATGCTGATCAATTTCGTACTGGAGTTCCTGTACCAGAGGTTCTTCGTGTTCGGAAAGAGCATCGACACCGCGAAGTCGAGAAAGGAAAAACGGCTTGAGAAGCAGCTCGAGGAACAGAAGCGTCAGGAGATGCTGCAGCAGGAGATGGCGGAGCAGGAAGCGCAGCAGGAATTGCAGCATGATATGCAGGAAGATTTTCCCAGTGATGCTCCGGATGAACCGGAACCGGACGGAGGAAACTGACGGGCCGGTGATAAAAAGGCAAAGAAAAAGAGCACTTTTCAGGTGCCCTTTTTTGTTGCCGTCAGGTCCATCTCGTCTATGGACTTCGATACGCTGTGTGGTATGTGCTTCCATTCGGGAGTCCTGAACAGAGTCATGAAATATGAAATGAAGAATGTGCACATAAATATTGAATACATGAATGAGTACAGGATCTTCTTCCACCACGGCAGCGGTATACGCTTCCATTCGGCTATGATCGTGAGGATCCCCATCAGATACAGCAGGCCGTATACCATGAGAAGAGCTCCCAGTATGCCCGTCAGGATGGACGTGAGGCTGGCGGCTCCGGTCGCCACTAGGATGGATGTCCTTACGATATTGACGACCAGATTGACGACGAAGGAAACGAAGGGGCCCATATCCATCAGAAGATCGTGGGCGGCGAACCAGCCTGGCTTGAACAGCCTTCTGAACAGCCCCTTGCGGTTGATGTATATGGCATGCAGATATCCCTTGATCCATCTGGTACGCTGCTGGATCGATATCTTCAGTCCCGTAGGCTGCTCGTCATAAAGGATCGCGTCGGCGCAGTAGGCGATCTTCTCGCCTTCGCTCACCAGGGTGGAGGTGCACTCCAGATCCTCTGTGAGGCCGGTCCACACCCATCCGCCGTGCTCCTCCAGCAGCGCAGAGGAGAACAGGCAACCGGTGCCTGACAGGAAGCAACTGGTGTTGAGTATGTCCCTGGGCCTGTTGCAGCATTCGCTTTCCGTCAGGAAGAATATGCCGTAGCTGGCGCTGATCCAGTTGCCTTCGAAGTTCTTCGCTGTACGGTATCCGATAACGACTCTCTTGTCATTGGAGAAGACATCGTTCATGGCGGATATGTATTTCGGGTCCAGCAGATTGTCGGCGTCAAAGACGAAATATCCGTCGTAATAGTCGCCGGGGAGCTCCTCCCTTATCTGCCTGTAGAGGTACTGCAGGGCGTAGCCCTTGCTTTTGTGCTCGCTGTCGAACCGCTCGAACACGCGGGCGCCGCACCGGCGGCAGACCTCGGCGGTGCTGTCGGTGCAGTTGTCAGCGACAACATATATGTCGATGAGTTCCTGAGGGTACTCCTGCCTCTTAATGCTGTCGATAAGGTGGGGGACCACGTTCTCCTCGTTCCGCGCCGCTATCATGACCGCGTATTTACACTGTCTCTTCGCGGTCCATGTCTTTTTGATGCCGGTGAACCGCACTACGTAATACACGAGCCTCTGTGAAAAGGTCAGCACGAACATGACGAACAGGATCACGCTCAGTATGTCCAGTACAATCATAATATCCTCACAAAAGATTCAAATAACCGTTTCTCATTCGGCCACCAGGATGTACGGGTAGATCTCCTGGCCGCCGTCTATGACGTACATTTCGATATCGGGATACTTTTCTTCTATATACTTTTCAAGGGATCCGCATTCTTCCGTTCCGGCGTCCTTTCCGCGGAAGATCGTAAGTATGGCCTTTTCCGGACCGCCCAGTATATGATCCGCGAGGGCTTCGGCCGCCTCAAGCCTGGAGGGCCGGGATGTCACTATGTTCTTTCCCACGATCCCAACGCTGTCGCCCAGGGAGATCTTTACGCCGTTCATGTTCGCGTCCCGGATTGCCTCGGACACGCTTCCCGTGGTGACGGTCTCCATGGCTTCAAGAGACGCCGCGACGGCGTCTTCGGGGCTTTCGGCTTCAAAATCGATGTATGCCGCCGCTATGTATCCCTGACCCAGGTCCTTGCTCTCGATGACGGTGATCTCGGCCTTTCTGTAGATGGACGCGGCCTGCTTCGCGGCCATGATTATGTTGCCGTTGTTTGGCAGGACGAATATGTGCTCCGCGTTCAGCCTGTCAAAGGCCGCGATGAAGTCCTCGGCCGAAGGGTTCTTCGTCTGTCCGCCGCGGATTATTTCATCCACTCCGATGCTGCGGAAGGTATCTTCGATGCCCGGGCCCATGCACACGGCCACGGTGGCGAATTTTTTCCTCTTCCCGTCAGAAGGTTTAGCGGGAGCTGCCGGAGGCGCGCTGTCCCGTATGGTCTCGTTGTGCTGTACGGACATGTTCTCGATCTTGACTGTCAGGAACTCACCGTACCTGAGACAGAACTCCAGGACCCTGTCGGGGGTCAGGGTGTGGACGTGGACCTTGACGACATTTCCGTCCCGGAATGAGACTATGGAATCACCCACGGTCCGGAGGAAATCCTGTATGACCGCCACGTCGAAGCTTTCAGGATCGGTCTTCTTTCTCGTGAGCTGCAGGAGAAGCTCCGTGCAGTACCCGTAGTCCATCTCGCTGTCTTCGTTGAACTTTGAGAGATCGATGTTGGCGGGACCTTTGGAGCGTCCCCGCTCTCCCTGATAGTCCGAGTATGTATCGTCCCCCAGCAGGACCTTGTTGAAGCCTTCCATTATATACAGGAGACCGGCTCCGCCGCTGTCCACGACGCTGGATTCCCTCAGGACTTCAAGAAGCTCCGGGGTCCTCCGGAGGCTTGCCTGCATCTCGTCTGTGAGGTCCGAGAACAGTGACTTGATGGTGCTGTTCTCGTCCAGGCGGGAGACCGCGAATTCGACGGCTTCCCTGGCCACTGTCAGGATCGTGCCTTCCGTAGGGGTCAGCACCGAACTGTACGCCTGCTTGACTCCGGCCTCGAGAGCCTCGGCCACGGCATACGGATCCGCCTTGTCGTTGGACTCGAATCCCTTCGCCATGCCGCTGAAGAACTGGGACAGAATGACTCCCGAGTTGCCGCGGGCTCCAAGGAGCATGCCCTTCGACATGGCTGCCATCACTTCCGCGAGGTTTATGGTCTCGACTTTTTTCATAGCCTCGACCCCGCTCTCGATGGTCATGCTCATATTGTCTCCGGTATCCCCGTCCGGGACCGGGAAAACGTTCAGATTGTTTACTTCATCGGCGTTTGCCCTGAGATGGGCAGCGCCGCTTTTGGCCATTTTGGCGAACAGCGCTCCGTCAAGGAACTTTTCCTCTTCAGCGCCGCCTGCCTGCTTCTTCTCTTTTTCGCTCATTGTGTGACAAACCTTTCGATACGACCGTCTGCCCTGCGGCAGTTGTGATGGTTACAGTACTACGTAGAATATGATGCAGATGAACTGGAGTATGTTGCCGGCCAGGACCAGCAGGTGGAAGATGGAATGGGTGATCCTGTGTTTTCTTCCGAGCAGGTAGATCCCGGCACCTATGGTGTATGCCGCCTCTCCGCTTATGAGCCACGCAATACCGGGCCCCGGGAGGAAGCTGGTTATGGGCCTCACGGCGAACAGGGCCACCCAGCTTATGATTATGAAGAAAGTCATGGCTGCCATGGCGTATTTCCTTACGTTAACAGCAGTCAGGACCGTGGATACCGCGGCAGCCAGCCAGATGGCGCAGAATACGATCATGCCCCAGCTGGGTTCCACCGACCTGATGGAGCATATGGCGATCGGAGTGTACGTTCCTCCGATGAACACATATATCATGCTGCAGTCGATGATGCGCCTGATGTGCAGCAGCCCCGGGCCGCGCTTTCCGTGGTATATGGCGGAAAAAGCATACATGAACACCAGCGTCACTCCGTAGACCGTTCCGCTGATTATAGCCCAAATGTCGCTCTTCAGGGATGAAAAGATGATGACCAGCGTCAGCGCGGCCACACTGAGGGCAGCGGCGATGACATGGGCGGTCATGATCAGAAGATCCTGGATCTTCGAGGACCTTTCCCTGATCCTTTCGGTTTCTTTCGTGTCAGTCAATTCATCACCTCATTTTTCCGACGAAGAACAGAGCCATGGTGCCGGGACCGGAATGGGCCCCGATCACGGATCCGACGTACGTGATGATCTTCACTTCGACTCCGTGGGCTTCCTTTATGAGCCCCGCCAGGTACTCGGCATCTTCGATACAGTCCCCGTGGGAGATGAATACAGTGCCTTCTTCCGGAGTCTCCGCAAGCTCGGTATATTTGTCTGCCAGAGCCTTCAGGGAGGCCTTGCGGCCCCTGACCTTGGTGACAGGGATGAGATGCCCCTCGTCGTCCACGTGCAGCACCGGCTTTATACCCAGCACGCCGCCGAAGAACGCGGCTGCCGCGCTGACCCGTCCGCCGCGCTTCAGATATACCAGATCGTCAACGGTGAACCAGTGGTCCAGTTTGAAGATCCTGTCTCTGACGGCCGATTCGGCCTCCTCGATTGTGGCTCCGCGCCTTCTGGCCTCCACCGCGAAATACAGAAGAAGCCCCTCGCCGGCGGAAGCCGCGAGAGTGTCTATTACGATGATTTTTCTTCCGGGATACTCCGGGCCGAGCACCTCCGCAGCCTTGATGCCGGCGTTCACGGTGTTGCTCAGTCCGCTGGAGAATCCGATATACAGGATATCCTGCCCCTTATCCAGGCATTCCCTGAAGGATTCAAGGAACTTTTCAATGTTGACGGCCGCGGTCTTTGCCACCTCGCCGTTCCTCATCCTCCCGTAGAACTCGGGGAAGGGAAGCTCGTAGTTCTCATATGACCGGGGGGATGTGTTGAAAGTGTAGGTGAGCGACTCATACCTTACGCCCCAGTCCCGGAGGGTCTCGGGGGAAAGGTCGCACGCCGAATCGGTGAATATGACGTAGCTGTCCATGTGGTCTCCTTTGCGTCTGTGAGTCATTACGACCTGATTGTATCCAAACGGCGGGCATATATCAACCTACGGAGATGTCTCCGGGATATACGTCTCGTAAACATCGGTAGATTTTTTCTATAACCCCGGGAAAAAGCCGGTAGAGAAGCCGAACTGGCAGTAGAATTCCCTTGAAATTCATTGACTTGCGGGGGTATAGATGATAAAATGACATACAGAAGACGTTTTTGAGGACGGAAAGGAGAAAACGGCCGTGGAAGACATAAAATCCGTCATCGCGGGGAACATAGCGGGACTGCGCAACTCCTTCGGCATGACACAGCTGGAACTTGCCGAAAAGCTGAACTATTCGGACAAGGCCGTCTCGAAGTGGGAAAGGGGAGAGTCCATACCCGATGTGACGGTGCTTCTCAGGATCTGCGAGATTTTCCATGTGGACATGGATTACCTCATATCCGAAGACCACGAAGACGAGAAGAACGGCAGATCCTTCTTCCAGAAGAAGAGGAGATACCAGAAGAGCACTCCCAGGGAAAGAAGGAACCACGCTGCGATAATAGGGATAAGCATCCTTCTGGTCTGGGTGGTGGCGCTGATCATATTCATCACACTCCACATGAGCATAGGCGAACGCACCAATGCGCATTTCCTTGCCTTCGTCTGGGCGGTGCCGGCCAGCCTCACGGTGTGGCTGATCCTGAACTCGGTGTGGTTCAACCCCAGGTGGAACTTCATGATAGTCTCTCTTCTGATGTGGTCCATACTGGCGGGGGTGTACATCACCCTGTGGTCCGTCATCGATTTCTGGATGATATTCATACTGGGGATCCCGGGACAGGTCATAATCCTGCTGTGGTCCCTCCTCAGATATGAGGACGAGCCGGAGGAGGAAACGGATCAGCCCGGCAGGAAGCGGCTGTTCGGCAGAAGATCCGGGACCGCGGGACCGGACGGAACGGAAACGGAAGACATACAGGAAAAATCTTAGGACAAATACGGAGGACAGAATGGCTTTTTCAGGATTTCTGGACAGCAGGAGGGAGGACTGCAGGCAGCTCGTGGACGAGCTCGGCAGATACTTCTCATATGTGAGCGTGCTCGGCACCGACGTGAAGGCGTCGGTCTACCGGGCGGACAGGAAAAGCGCCATGGCCCGGGACGGGAACGGCGAATGCGGCTTCGTCGTCAAGATGCATGACGGGCGGGCCTTCTTCGAATACTCGGCGGACGACATCTCTGGGGACAAGAAGGAGCTCGCGGAAAGGATCCTCGAGTCGGTGAGACTTGCCGAAGGCATGGAAGAGGCGATGATAGAGACCCGGCCCGTGGAGGACGGGCCCCTTTCCGGGGATTTCGTCCGGGAGAACGATTTTGACGGATATGACGACAACGACCTTATCAGCGCGTGCATGGAGACTTCCCGGATGATATGCGATGAGGACGAGCACGTGCTGAACGGCGTCGCTGTCATACAGTTCTTCAATACGTCGAAACTCTTCGTGTCGAAGAACAAATGCCTCAGCCAGTTCTACGGCTGGGCCAACGGCATGGTGATGGCGGTGTACTCGGACGGGAAGACCGTCCCGGCAAGGATATCCGAAGGCGAGGGAAGCCTCGCTCTGATACTGAAGCTTATGAAAGAGGACGCCCCGAAGGTAGTGGAGCTCGCAAGGCATCTCGTCAAAGCCCGGCCCATAAAGCCGGGGGTGTACGACGTGATCACCGACAGTTCCATCACGGGACTCATAGCCCACGAGGCCTTCGGGCACGGGGTTGAGATGGACCAGTTCGTGAAGGACAGGTCACAGGCCAAGATGTGCGTGGGCGAATACGTGGCCTCACCCATAACCAACATGAGGGACGGGGCGGCAGCGGCCGTCAGCGTGGCGTCCTATTTCTTCGACGACGACGGGATCCCCGCCCACGACACGAAGATCATAGACAAGGGCATCCTTGTGGCCGGGCTTTCGGATCTCGCGTCCGCGACCCAGCTGGGCACAGAGCCCACGGGCAACGGCAGACGTGACAGTTTCAAGAGGAAAGCATACTCGAGGATGACCAACACCTTCTTCGAGCCGGGGACCGACAAGCTGGAGGACATGATAGCATCCGTGAAGCACGGATACATGCTCTTTGAGACCAACAACGGCATGGAGGACCCGAAGAACTGGGCGATCCAGTGCACCGCGGAATACGGCATCGAGATCGTGGACGGAAAGCTGACGGACAATTACGTCAGTCCCGTGGTCATGAGCGGCTACGTTCCCGATCTTCTGAAATCCATATCCATGATCTCGGACGACTTCAGGGTCATAGGATGCGGAAGCTGCGGAAAGGGCTACAAGGAATGGGTAAGGGTCTCGGACGGGGGCCCGAATCTGAAAGTGAGGTGCAAGTTAGGATGAGACCGGTGATTTCCCTTCTCCAGGAGAACCGCGGCATAAGCGGATGGAGAGTTTCCGAAACCAAAACGGACTCCTACGAGGCGTTCTTCGTGCACCGCAGGCTGGAGACGGTGAGGAGCACCTCCACCACGTCGACGGAGGTAACGGTATACAGCGAACACGACGGGAAAGTCGGCGACAGCACGTTCACGGTATACGGAAGCATGACGGAGGACGACATACGGGAGAAGATCAGGGCGGCGGAACGCAGGGCCTCCCTCATATCCAATGAAAAATACAGTCTGACCGATGCGGGAGCCGGGGAATACAGCTTCGACTCGAACATGAGGGACATGGACGACAGGGCCCTGGCCTCCGGGATCGCGGAGGCGGTGTTCAGGGCCGAGACCATTCCCGGAAGCTCCGTGAACGCCCTTGAGATATTCATATACAGGGAAAAGCTCTCCGTGAACAACAGTGTCGGCACGGAGAAGATCCAGCATAAGACGAGGGTCATGATAGAGGCGATCCCCACGTTCACCGTGGGAAAGGAATCCGTGGAACTGTATGAGGACTACAGGTTCACGGAGTTCCGCCCGGAGGAGATCACCCGCGAGATCCGTTCAAAGCTCGAAGAGGCGAAGGCCAGATTCGAAGCCGTAAAGCCGAAAGTGCCCCTGAAGACCGACGTTCTGCTGAGGGCTCCCGAGATTGCAGGTGTCATATGGGAGCTGGCGGACGACCTCGACTACGCCGCGAAATACTCGCATGCCAATCTCCATGACGTGGGAGACGACCTGCAGGAAGGCGGAGACGGAGACAGGCTCACGGTCACCCTGAGAGGGCAGGTGAAGGGAAGCGACAGATCCGCCTTCTTCGACCGGGACGGCCTGGCGCTCCGCGACACATGCGTCATAAAGGACGGGACGGTCACGGCAAACTCGGGATCAAGCAGGTTCGGCCAGTACCTGGGCGTCAATGAGCCCAGCGGCATCCTGCCGTGCATCGAGCTGGAACCGGGGACCCTCGGAGAGCGGGAGACCGGTGAGCGCGACTACCTCGAATGCGTCTCCATGTCCGGGATACAGGTGGAACTGTTCTCGGATTACATAGGCGGTGAGATACGCCTCGGGTATCTGTGCTCGGGCGGGAAGAAGACCCCCGTCACGGGGATCACGATGTCCGGCAGCCTGTCGGCGGTGCTGAAGAGCCTGAGGCTCTCGGAAAACCGGACCGTATGGGGCTCGTACGCGGGGCCCGACCGCATGCTCATAAAGGATATGGAGATACTGTAGGCAGAAGAACAGATAAGTCGGATATTTTACGGGAGGAATACCATGAAGAATCTCAGGATCCTTGTTATTTCCAGCGCGAATATCGATTTTGTCCAGCGCATGCGCAGGGTGCCCTACGCGGGCGAGACCATCGTGGAGGACGAGGAGGGCTACGCTTACTATCCCGGCGGCAAGGGCGGGAATTCCGCCGTCGCCTTCGCCCGCTTCGGGGCGGACACGGTGTTCGCCTGCAGGCTGGGACGGGACACCAACGCGAAAAGACTGGCCGCAGTATACAAGAAGGAAGGCATCGACACCCACCATGCCACCGTGGACGAGGAGGCGGAGACAGGCCTCGCGTCCATACTGACCGAGGAGAACGGGAAGAACCGGATCGTGGTCTATCCCGGCGCGAACCGCAGGATCACCCCAGAGGACGTGGAGGAGGCCTTCACATGCTATCCCGACGCCGTGTTCCTCCAGATGGAGATCCCGGACGAGGCGGTGATAGAGGCGACGAGACTGGCGGAGAAGGCGGGGATACCGGTGTTTATCGACGCGGCCCCCGCGAGGATGGACTTTCCTCTCGAGAAGCTCGGGAAGATAGAGATCTTCTCGCCGAACGAGATAGAGACCCGGGTCTACACGGGGATCTCCCCTGCCACCGAGGAGGACTGCCTCAGGGCGGCCATCAGGCTGTCGTCGAAGGTCCGGGCCAGATACATAGTCATCAAGCTGGGAGACCGGGGCTCCTTCATCTACGACGGGCAGGAATACTACATTATCCCGGCGGAGAAGGTGCGGGCGGTGGATACCACGGGAGCGGGGGACGTTTTCACTGCGGTGCTCTCCTACGTGTATCTTCGGAACGGTAACATAATATCGGCGGCGAAGTACGCCACCTGCGCCGCGGCCCTCACGGTCATGAAGGAAGGGGCGTACCCTTCGATACCCACGAAGGAAGAGGTGCTTGAATACATAAGGAACGGAAGATCCGCCTCCGCAGAGAACGGGGAGGACGGGCAGCAGGACTTTGCAGGAGGAGAAGGGGAAACGGAAGAAGAATGATAATTGTGGGAATAGATTTCGGCGACGCCAGGACCGGCCTGGCCGTCTGCGACAGGCTCGAGATGATGGCCAGCGAAGCCGGGTGCATAAAGGCGAACGGGTACAAAAAGGCCCTGGCCGCCGTTGCGGAAAAGGTAAAGGAACTCGGGGCCGAGCTCATAGTCGTGGGCAATCCCGTGAACATGGACGGGACGTGCGGATGGAGGAGCGAGAAGTGCATCGCCTTCGCGAAGGACCTTGCCGAGGCCACCGGGATACCGACTGAAACGTATGACGAAAGGCTGACCACGGTTTCGGCCCACCGGATCCTCAGCGACAACAACGTGCGGGGGAAAAAGAGAAAAGAGACGGTGGACGCCCTTTCGGCCCGGCTCATCCTCGAGGACTACATGAGAAGAAAACAGAACCTGGCCGACATGGGCCCGAAATAGGGCGCGGGGCCTCCTGCGGGAGGCCTTTTTTGTTTGCCGGAGAAACCATCCTGGAACGGATCCCGCGCCGTTTGGGACAAAAAAGCGCCGTTCGGGCAAAAAACTGTGATTTTTTGCGGTCCCGCCCCTGTCAAAAGCCATGTTTTCACTTGACAACCTTTCATATTTAACTTATAATGCATACGGGTATTTGCCGCCTAAAAAAGCTATAAGTGTCTCCATTTTCAGGAGTCAGCCTTCAAAAGGCGTATCATAAGAGCTCCGGGACACGGAAACAGAGGGTGGAATCAGTGGATAAAGCAACAAAGAAATCATATTCCAGGGTGCTGATATTGGCCGCATCCGTGTTCATGATCCTTGTCATGGCGCTGGCCGTTTACGCGACGGATTACGATCTGTGGGTGGACGGCGAACGGGTCACCTCCGATAACGCATCCGATATCCTGGGCAACGGCACCGCGGTCTATTCCGCGTCGGAAAACGTGCTTTATCTGGACGGAGCCACTCTGTCTGAAGTTGCCCTGTGGAGAGGGACCGATCAGGATCCCGAATGGGAGCAGTACCGCGCGGCCATCGGATCGAAGATACCCGGCCTCACGATAAACCTTACCGGCGACAACACCATCTACGTCGACGGCTCGTATTACGACGGCATTGATACGGATTACAACTGCGATCTGACGATAACCGGAACGGGCACCCTCTCGATACAGACGCCCGGCGGCTACGGCATGTACATAAGCGGCTGGGATTTCGTGGAGACGACGGGAGACCTTACCGTGACGGGCGGCGCCACGGTCAGCGTGGATTCCGGCCTGTCCGGGATCTGGGTGCAGGGAAACATCAACTTCGACAACTGCACAATCCGTGTAACAAAGGATGAACACGCGTATCTGGGCATCGTATGCAACACGGGCAAGATCACCATGTCGGGCAGCGATGTCAGCCTTGAAACGATAGGGACCTCGATCCTTCTCGGAAACGGCGAGGTACACGACTACGAGCTGATCCTGAACTCAGGGACCCTTGCAGTGACGGTGACGGGAGACGGGGCCGATGACATCGCGGTGGGATATGCCATAGATACCACTGACCCGGCCAACATCTCCAAGGCGAGGATGACGGTGAACGGCGGAACGTTCACCATCAATTCGGTCTCAGGCGGCACGCTGATACCGGAAGAGAACATAACCATAGCAGACGGCCTGGCGTTTTCAGAAGGGACTTCGCTCCGCGACGCCGGACGTGTGGTCCTGGGGCCTGCTGAAGAGGATGTGCCGGACCACATCGATCTTTCGATTTCCGACCCTGCTTTCCAGACAAAGATAAACGCGGCGATGAAGAAAGCCGTAAAGAACCGGATGACGGAGTTCACGGTCACGATCACCGGGCCCTACAATGATGTGCTGCCGGTGGCGCAGAACTGGCCGGCCGGAGCGGACACCGAGATATGGAAGGCGGTATTCGAGCATACAGGAGTGCCGGATGAAGGCGACTACCTCGCGTTCCAGTTCAACGGTTACCACATGGGCCTGTCCGCAAGCGGGACATACGACGAATTCACGGCTACCATAACATATGAGATCGGTTATTACACCACGCTCGAACAGGAAAAGGCGGTCACCGCGAGGGTGGCAAGCGTCCTGAGGAGCCTGGATCTCGAAGGGAAACCTGATTACGTAAAAGTAAGAGAGATCTACAACTGGATATGCACGAACGTCGTGTACGACAACGCGAACAAGAACAACGCGGAATATAAACTGAAATATTCGGCATACGCGGCCCTCATCAACGGGACGGCGGTGTGCCAGGGATACGCAAACCTCTTCTACAGAATGGCTCTTGAAGCCGGGGTCGACGCAAGGATCATATCGGGCCAGGGCTACGGCGGGAGCAGCTGGGAAGGCCACGCGTGGAACATCGTTAAGCTCGGGGACCTTTATTACAATCTCGACTCGACATGGGACACGACCGTTTACAATTCGCAAGGCAGATATGATTTCTTCCTCAGAGGCAACGGCACGAACTATTTCACGCAGAGACATGTGAGACAGCAGTTCAAGCTGACGGATTATTACTACTACGATACTACATCGGATGAGTTCAATGCTCGCCATCCGATGGATCAGAACGATTACGTCGTGAAATACAGCATCGGAGTATCCACGGACGATGAAGAAAACGGGACCGTAGAGATCACGGGACACGGCAC
>CACZSC010000270.1 GCA_902783755.1 uncultured Ruminococcus sp.
ACTTGTTCCCCTGCAGCCCGAGGATCGGGAACAATTCATCCAGGACAACCAATGGGCGTTCAAGTACGGTGCCCAGCAGGAGTTCGGTATGCGGGACAACCGTTGCGAGGAGGGAGAGGAAGTGATCTCCCGATCAACGATCGAGCATTCCATCGACGGGGAGACGGCTGAGACTTACCGGATCGTCCTGGACGGACAAAAGGTGGGCGGCGTCGTTATTTCCATCGACCGGGAGGAGGCAAAGGGCGATCTGGATCTACTCTTCGTCCACCCCGAGTGCCACAGCAAAGGCATCGGGCAGGCGGCGTGGAAGGCCGTGGAGGCCTTGCATCCGGAAGTGCGGGTCTGGGAAACCATCACCCCCTATTTCGAAAAGCGGAATATCCACTTTTACGTTAACCGCTGCGGTTTCCAAGTCGTCGAGTTCTGGAATAAGTACCGGCATGGACCCGAGGTTCCCGAGGCGGATGCCAGCCATTGGAGCGAAGATGACGAAATGCTCGTATTCCGGAAAGTCGTCGACAGGCCGCCCTTCCGCCCCATGCGCCGGTTCAAACAGGCCCTTCCGGAGGAAACGTGCTTCCAGATTCTGGAGAACGCTTATCGGGGCTTTCTTTCAGTCATTGGCGATGGAGGCTATCCTTATTCCGTACCGCTCAATTTCGTATTCGAGGACGGGAAACTGTATTTCCACTGCGCCCGGGAAGGTCACAAACTGGATGCCATCCGCGCCTGTGACAAAGCCTGTTTCACGGTGTTGGATGAGCCCGAGAAAGAACCCGGCGACTGGTGGTACCATGTAAAAAGCGTAATCTGTTTCGGCCGGGTCGGTATCGTCGCCGATGAACGGGAGCGCATGGACAAGCTCCACTCATTGGCAGGGAAATACTTCCCCGCCGGCTATGACACGGAAGCCGACATCCTTCGCAATGGTCCCAAGGCGGAACTATTGGCATTCACCATCGAGCACATCAGCGGTAAGGCTGTCCGGGAAAAGTGAATGACAGGAGCTCCGGCACCCATCGGGAAAGCGGAGATTCGGGATAAGGATTAAAAATTAATTACCTTTGTGTAAATCAATCATTAAGTTATGGAGCAGAAGTTTTGCCAGAGTTGTGGAATGCCTCTCACCGAAGAGATCTATGGAACAAATGCTGACGGCAGCAAAAATGAGGAATATTGCATTTATTGCTATAAAGACGGAAAATTCCTTCAAGATTGTTCGATGGACGAAATGATCGAGCATTGCTCCCAGTTCGTGGATGAGGTCAACAAGAGTCTTCCCCAACCCATCACACGCGAAGAGTATAGAGAGCAGATGCGAAAGTTTTTCCCATATCTTAAGCGCTGGTCTCAAAGATAAAAGGAATCCATTTGCAGGACTTTGACCCGTATGCCGAACCTGCTGCCACACTGGCATCCTGATGCCGATTTCGACAATGTATCGTTCTTCATCCGAAGAATGAATACGAGTGGGTTTATCAAACCAGACAAGGTTCCCCGGGCCGTACTACCCGGAATGGGTTTTATCTATCTGACTGGAGGAGAAATCCTTGTGGAGGTGGATTCCGGATGTTTTCATTGTCGAAGGGTGCATCCTGGTAGATTACGGTCAGCGTGCCGACATAGTCGGACTCTTCCGGAATCAACGGCGTCGCGGGTGTCTCTTTTTCGCAACTGACGAGGAACAAGCCCAGCAGGGCTGCAAATAAATGGGTGGCTTTCATATTGTTACATTTTGATTGATAGTCCGACAAGTAGGATGCGCGGCCGGGCGCTGGCAAAAAATTCGTTTCCTATGGACTTGAAATAAAAACTCCTGACGTCGGCATTGGCCAGGTTTTCCCCCCGGATATAAGCCTCCCACTTAGGAAAGACCAGCGAGATCTTCAAACGGGACGGCGTCCAGCGGCTTATCCTGGACAATGCGAACGGCCATATCCCGGCGGATCCATACAGCGTCCCCTGGGGACCTCTGACCATCGTCGCATTCCGGATGCCCTCCCAGTCAAAATCATAAGCGTTCTTGTCCATGACCGGAATACCGTCCAGATAGAGAGCCATCGAGGGATTCTCCATCCGGGAGCCCAGGCCACGTAAATAAATGGTTGATGTCAGGGATGCTCCATTTGCGGGAATATGCAATCCGGGAACGATTCCGCTCAACATATTGGGACGATACGTGCCTCTCCGCCGAAGGCCCTCCTTCTGGATTACGGAAATGGGAGAGGCGATTTTGTCCGGTGAGACCATCTCTTTAAGGGTCGTGACGGATGCCGGCCGTAACAGGGTATCCTGCACTTCAGGGGCAATAATCCCACAGAGAGATATGAAGATGGCAGCTAGCATTGCAGATGCAAAGTTCTATAATAAAAACCTATATATTTAGAACGGTCTATACCAGAAATAGGATTATCCTTGCATCGTTTGGCAGACGGACCATCTGCCTCCCACTTCCTTTCAGTATTTTCAATCAACGGAAAAAAGAGTACCTTTGCAAACATAGCGAAACAAACCATGCTTGATCTTCGAAAAACACTCGCTCTTCTCTTCCTATTGCCGGCATGTAGCTTTCCGGCGTTTTCTCAACGGCCGGATTCATTCTGGGGTAAGATTGTCGACCTGATTTCTGCTCCATCCATGGAATTGGACCCAAGCGCAGTCTATCAGCCGGCCGCGCGCTGGAACGTCGCAGTGTCGGGTGAACTGCACCAAGCAGGAATCACTCAGGAAAACAAGATTGATTTCAGCTATTTGTTCGATGAAGAGGATGGCGGAAGAACCAACTTGCATGCATTCACCTCTACCAAGCTCTTGGGCGGCGTGGACAAGGTAATCGGCCTGCAGGTCGGATACGGCAACCTTTCTTTGGGCTGGAACCAGAGAGTCGGAGGAGACGGGGTGGGCTCCAACACGTCCTTCTCCTTTGACTATCTCGCTCCGGGCTACGCTTTGCAATTACAGTATTTCGATTTCCGCCGGCC
>CACZSC010000271.1 GCA_902783755.1 uncultured Ruminococcus sp.
ACTTGTTGCGGAAGACGAAACAGATCTGGCCGAAGCGATATCGAAGATCCTTGAAAAGAATAATTTTTCGACAGACGTGGTCCACGACGGAGAGGACGCCCTGTACTATCTTGAGATGGGCGAATATGACGCCGCGGTGCTGGATATAATGATGCCGAAAATGGACGGACTCACCGTCCTGCGCAGGATCAGAAAGAAAGGCTCGGCTCTGCCGGTAGTCATGCTTACCGCGAAAGCCACGGTCGAGGACAAAGTCGACGGGCTGGACAGCGGCGCGAGCTACTATCTGACAAAGCCTTTTGAAGCCAGGGAACTGCTGGCGGTCCTCAGGACCGTGACCCGGCGGGAAGCTTCGCCCGCGCCCACGCTCTCTGCCGGAAACCTGACTCTCAATCAGGTCACGTATGAGATATCCACAGAACACGGGACTGCCCGCCTCACCAACAAAGAGTTCCAGATGCTGGAGCTGTTCATGAACAACCGCGGCAGATACATCACCGCGGAGACACTGCTCGACAAGGTCTGGGGATACGACACCGATGCCGACATAAACGTCGTCTGGGTGTACCTTTCATATATAAGGAAGAAACTGACATCACTGCAGGCAAACGTACAGATCAAAGCCGCAAGGAATCAGGGATACTTTCTGGAGGTGGGCAAATGATCGGAAAACTGAAACTCAAGTTCATAATCCTTTTCAGCATATCTCTCCTGATCATATTGGCAGTGATAGTCACAGCAATGAACCTCCTGAACTACAGGGAGCTCATAACCGAGTCCGACGAGATCCTTGAAGTGATATCGGAAAACAAGGGACAGTTCCCTGACGACCTTCCCGAAATTGACGACAGGGATCAGCAAAAGCCCGGAGGGGACAGAAGACCCGGATCCAGATTCTCCCCTGAACTCGCGTACGAATCCAGATATTTCACCGTAATCACTGATGCGGAAGGCGAGATAAGACAGGCAGACCTCGGCAAGATAGTAACGGTCGACTTCGAGAGCGCCGGATCATACGCGAAGTCCGTGAGAAATCTCGGTACGGAACGCGGAACGATAGACAATTTCAGATATCTGGTCAGCCGTGGTGACAGCGAGACAAGATACACCTTCCTCGATATAGGAAGAAAGCTTGATTCCTTCAATTCGTTTCTGAAATTCAGTATCATAACCTCGCTGGCGGCATTCGTGATCACGAGCCTGGTCTTCATCCTTATTTCCGGGAAGATAATCAGGCCCATCGCGGAGAGCTATGAAAAGCAGAAACAGTTCATATCGGACGCCGGACATGAGATCCGGACCCCTCTCACGGTCATAAACTCAAACGCTGACCTGATAGAACTGGATTACGGAGAATCGGACTACACCGGAAAGATCAAGTCACAGGTAAAGAAACTTGCCGGACTTACCGAAAGTCTGGTAGATCTGGCAAAGATGGAGAATCCGTCTGCACGGAGAG
The DNA here is from genome assembly GCA_902783755.1 of uncultured Ruminococcus sp. GTDB lineage: Bacteria > Bacillota > Clostridia > Oscillospirales > CAG-272 > UMGS1696. Next base: position 1,460 of record CACZSC010000271.1, read on the forward strand.
AGATGACTGAATTCTCCCTTTCGGATCTCCTTGATTCAGCGGTCTCAACATTTGATTCCGTGGCGAAGGCACAGTCCAGGACCATCATCCGTGACATCGCTGAAAACGTGACTGTCAAAGCGGACAGGACAGGCACCGGAAAACTGCTTGACCTTATACTTGACAACGCCGTCAAGTATTCGTTGCCAAAAAGTGAGATCAAAGTCGCCCTAGCCCAGAAAGGCAGAGGCGCAAGGCTCACCGTTTCGAATACGTGCGAAAACTCCTACACCGGCACTGAAATCAAAAGGCTGTTCGAAAGATTCTACCGTCCTGACGGTTCGAGGAATTCCTCAACCGGAGGATACGGCATCGGGCTCTCGTCAGCTAAAGCCATCTGCGATTCCATGGGATGGAAGATATACGCCGGTCAGGAAGACAAACTGTTCACAATAACTATAGATACATGAAAGGAGGATGCTAACATATGGATGAAACCAACGTAAGCTACGCTAATATTCGGAGCGAAGCATACACACCTAAAAACGATTATGTTATCTCCTGCAATGACCTGACGAAAAGCTACGGCAAAGCCTCGCCGGCGCTTTACAGCATCAATCTGAATGTGCTGAAAGGCCGCGTGGTCGGACTGCTGGGTCCCAACGGTTCCGGCAAGACCACGTTCATAAAGATACTAAACGGTCTGCTGCAGCCCACAAGAGGCGATGTGATGATCGACGGCAAACCCATCGGGGCCGAAACAAAAGCGGTCGTGTCCTACCTTCCCGACAAGACCTATCTGAACGGTTCCCTTAAGGTGACCCAGGCGATCGACTATTTCGAAGACTTTTACAGTGACTTTGACAGAGAACGCTGCATGTCTCTACTCTCTGACCTCAAGGTTCCTTCTAACAGTCTCATAAAGACCCTTTCAAAGGGAACGCAGGAAAAAGTACAGCTGATCCTTGTAATGTCAAGGAACGCCGATCTTTTCCTTCTCGACGAACCAATCGCCGGTGTTGACCCGGCGGCCAGGGATTATATAATAAGGACAATCATCGAGAACAGGCCAAAGTCATCCACGGTGCTGATCTCGACCCACCTTATAAGGGACATCGAGCCTATACTTGATGACTATATCTTCCTGTTCCAGGGACAGATATATGAATATGACAGAGTGTCAAATATCAAGAGTCAGACCGGGAAAACACTCGATGACCATTTCAAGGAGGTCTTCAGATGTTAGGAAAACTCTTAAAATATGATTTCAAAGCAAGCATAAAGACCCTACTGCTTTTCTCAATCATTGCCCTGTCCGTATCAGGTGTCTGTGTCGGCCTCAAGGCTCTGCTGCGGCTTCCGGTCATGGATAAAACTGATTTCTGGGGCATAAGGATGGTGCTGGGCATGCTGATCGCTGCATGCTGGTTCGCTGTTTTCGCTTATGTCGTTATAATGCTGGTCATGATAATCAGGAGATACTACAAAAACCTGTTCCTGGAAGAAGGTTATCTGACATTCACTCTTCCGACTACCAATGGGAAGATCGTTACATCAAAGTTTCTCTCTGCATATGTGATCATGCTCGTGACGCTTGGAATAGCGATCGGTTGCATGACCATCATGGCCGTGTTTCCGTCCGTGGTACAATCGGAATACTTTATTGATTTTTCCTATCTGCTGCGAACTCTCCAATCCGGTCTGACTTTGACGACCATCCACAAGATCGAATTTTACGTTTATCTCCTGCTCAGCCTTGCGGAAATCATCCTTCTTCTGTATTTTTCGATAACCCTCGGCTCGCTGCTGGCAAAGAAGCTCAAACTGCTGGCTGCATTCGGTTTCTTCTACGGAATCGTGACTGTTCTCAATTCGATCAGATCGTTTATACTGGTCGTGTTCGCGATGGACAGTGCCAAATCTCTGGCGTATGATACAACATCCTCTAACGCCCGGACCACAATATCATACCTTGTGCTTATATTTATGAGCATCATAGTGTCGGTGCTTTGCTGGTTCTTCATCCACAAGCTGCTTAAAAAGAAACTGAATATATAAGGAAAAACAATAAAACAAAAGACTGTGGATCCAAAAAGATTCACAGTCTTTTTCACTCCCCCAACTGGACTCGAACCAGTGACACCCTGATTAACAGTCAGGTGCTCTACCGACTGAGCTATGGAGGAATATTAGCAGACAG
>CACZSC010000272.1 GCA_902783755.1 uncultured Ruminococcus sp.
GCGGGGGTACGCGATGCCCGCGGGGATCGAAGTGCGGAACAACTGGATCCACTTCAACAAATTCATACGTGATTTCACCAACTGGGGTATAGCTCCCTACCATATCGGAAAGGCCATATACGCCTTTTCGGGCGACAGCATCGACATTCCGGAGGACTCACACTCCAACAGGAATGTTTCCGTATACAACAGCAAGCGGGAGACCTACACCATAGAGGAACTGCTTGAAAAGGCCAAGGACGTCATAGACCTGGACTACGTGACCTTCCTCGAGATAGGTCCCAAGGACTGAAAAGGACCGGAGAGACATATGCACGCAACATCGCTCAAAACTAACCTGATGCGCACGCCTGTAGGCATAGATCCCGGCAGGGTGAGACTGTCCTGGATACCGGACGGGGGGAAATATCAGAGCGCCTTCCAGGTGGTCATAAGCTGCCCCGGAAAACTCCTTTTCGACAGCGGGAAGATCATGTCCGGAGACACACGGTACGATCCCGGCATCCTGATCCCTTCGAAGACCCGTGCCGACTGGGCCGTCACTCTCTGGGATGAGGAGGGGAAGCCCGGGAAGGCCGTCTCCTCATATTTTGAGACGGGACCGTCCAGGGATGACATACAGGCCGGATGGATAGAGCCCGAGCTTGAGAAAAGATCCGCTTATGTCACCGCGGCAGACCCGCTGTACCCGGCCTCATACTTGAGAAGGACATTCACCCTGGGAAAGCCGGAACAGGCCAGGCTTTACATAACCGCCCACGGCGTTTACGATGCGTATATAAACGGGGAGCACGTGGACGGGTATTTCATGGCTCCCGGATCAAGTCAGTACGACAGAAGGCTCCAGATCCAGACCTACGACGTGACAAAGCTGCTCAGGGACGGGGAAAACGAGATCCTGGTCTCCATAGGGGACGGCTGGTACCGGGGAAGCATGGGCTGGCCCATGAAAAGGAACACCTTCGGGACGCAGCTGGGACTTCTGTGCCAGCTGGAGGCTGACGGCAGGACCGTCCTCGTGACGGACGGCAGCTGGCAGGCCAGCCAGGACGGGCCCCTGGGGCTCAACGACATGATAAGGCTCGAGTCATACGACGCGAACAGGGAGATAATCGGGTGGCACGGAGTGAAGGTGACCGGGGAGCCTCTTGACAATCTGGTGGGAAGCTGTCTGCCCCTGGTGCCCCATGAGCGGTTCGGTGCAAAGCTCATCACCGCTCCGAACGGGGACAGGATCCTTGATTTCGGACAGAATTTCGCCGGATACGTGGAATTCGACCTTGAGGCGACCGGCGGCGAGACCATCCGCATGCAGTGCGGGGAGGTCCTGAACGAACAGGGCAATTTCCAGGTGTCACACAACATGAATCCGGACATGCCCTACGCCGACCAGAAGCTTGAATACATCTGCAGGCCCGGACGCAACCGCCATCACCAGCTGAAATGCTATTACGGCTTCCGGTATGTGAAAATCGAGACCGGGCTTGAGATCGACGGTAGCGAGTTCACGGGGGTCGCGGTCTATTCCGACATGGAGCAGACCGGCGCCTTCAGCTGCGGCAACGAAAAGGTCAACAGGCTGTTCGGGAACTGCATATGGTCCATGAAGAGCAATTTCGTTGACATCCCCACGGACTGTCCCACAAGGGAAAAGTCCGGGTTCGGTGGAGACCTTCAGGTGTTCTCCGAGACCGCGATGTATCTCATGGACAGCATCCCCGTGATGGAGAGGTGGCTATGGGAACTGGCGGCCACCCAGTTCCAGAACGGATGCGTGAAGGAAATAGCCCCTGAGACCGGGTACTATGCCGAGGACGGATCCGCCGGATGGTGCGACGCCTTCGAGATAATACCCTGGAGGATAATGCATCATCTGGACGATGTAGAGACCGTAAGGGAGCTGTATCCCGGGATCGCCCGCTGGATGAGATACTGCATCGGACGGGCTCACAATTGCTGGCGGCCGGAGAACATGCACCTGCCTCCGGAGATCAGGGCATACCTCCATGACAGCTCCTGGCACTGGGGCGAATGGAAGGAGCCCGGCACCGAGAGCAGCGACTACTACGAGGAAGGGGTCCGCACGGGACACGCGGAGATCGCCACGGCTTACCTGGCCTTCGGGTGCGGGATAACGGCTGAGATGGCTGAAAGACTGGACGAGGATGAAGACGCCCGGTACTTCAGGGACGCCTCCGAAAAGGCGAAAGCCGCCTACAGATATGTGTTCACAGACGGCGGGAAAATAGATTCAGACAGGCAGTGCAGGTACGTGCGCCCGATATACATGGGGCTGCTTGACGGCGAAGAGAAACAGGATGCTGCGGACAGGCTTGCCGCACTCATAAGGAAACAGGGCAGGATAGGGACCGGTCTCCTTACCACTCAGGAACTGCTGAAGGTCCTCTGCGACTATGGTCACAGGGATACCGCGTATGACCTGCTCCTTTCGGAGGAATGGCCTTCATGGCTATACGAGATCGACATGGGCGCCACCACCGTATGGGAGGACTGGAGAGGAAACCGGGACCATCATCCCTTCTATTCCCAGAATCATTACATGTACGCGACCGTGGCCGGATGGCTCATCACATACAGCGCCGGCATCAGGGTGGCGGACGGGACCGTCACGGTCATGCCGTACCCTGACAGGAGACTGGGGCATGCGGAAGCCGCGTTCCGTTCCCATATGGGAGAGATACGGTCGTCATGGAGATATGAAGGGGATGTCATAGAGTACGAAGTGACGGTGCCTGCCAATTCGAAGGCCCGTATCATCCTTCCGGGACTGGACGCAAAAGATGCCGGACCCGGGACGTACAGGTTCACCGGCCCGGTGGTCTAGGGCAGGATAACTACATTTGTCAATATATCCAAAAAGCCGGCTCATATTTGGAGATTTCTACAAAAATAGGGCGAACGGACGGGGAAAACATCCAAATCCATTGACTTATTCCGCATTTTATGTTAGAACATTCACGCGGACAGAAGTCCGCTGAGCGACTATGCGACAAAAATCTGAACTATGCATCGGAGGTATTAAACGATGAAGAAGATATCCGTTATCGTTCTTGTGCTCGCAGTGATGATGATGCTGACGCTTGTGGCCAGCGCCGCAGTAGGCACGGTAGTCAACGCGACCAAGACTGACAAAGCTCCCAATATGGAAGCGATCGACGATTCCTGGGGACAGCCCGCGATCGTCATCAACTCAAGCAGCCCTAACACCGAGCTTTATGACTATTACAGTGAGAAGAGCATCTCGGCCAACCTCATAACGAGAGGTGAATACGACGTCGGTATCGCGACAGGCGTAAAACCCGAGAACTACGACGTTGAACTGTACTATCTCTGGGACGGTAAGTACCTGTACTTCGGTATGAAGACGAAGGACGACGTGCTTGCCGGACATTCCGATCCCTGGGAAGGCGACGGATTCCAGATGTGGATCCAGCCTATGGGAGTTGCAGAGTCGTCAGGTGCTCTGAAGAACGGTGTGAACACGCACCATGAACAGAACCCCATGACCGGCATGTATGACTTCTCAGTCACCCTCGACATGGACGACTGGACCACGAATTCAAGGTCCAACGACAAGTACGCGAATGCGGCAAGTGAATGCGACTGCTATATCAATCCCGAAGTGGACGGCGAACTGCAGTGCATGATCAAGATCCCGCTCATGAATCTGGGCCTGAATCCGAAGAACGACCTGGTGGGCGAAGAGCTCGCAACGGCCCTGCTGAGGATCTCCAGCACCAGAATGGTGGGACGCAGCGCGTACAACGGCTGGCTCTCCTGGGGCAAGTACTTCAACGACAGTACCTGCACATCCCTCAACACCATAGTCCTCACCGACGGATCTGCTCCTGCAGAGACCGAGGACACGACTCCTCAGGAAACAGAGGACACCAAGGTCGAGACACCGATCAATCTTGAAGGCGTTTCCAGCTGGGCTCTGACGGAAGTCGAAGCCGGCATCAAAGAGGGACTGGTTCCCGAGAAC
>CACZSC010000273.1 GCA_902783755.1 uncultured Ruminococcus sp.
ATCCCAGTAAATACTCCCAACTGTGCAGAGGAAAGAAACTGGCCACACTTTTCTACGAGCCATCTACCAGGACCAGGCTGAGTTTCGAGGCTGCCATGTACGAGCTTGGCGGGAACGTCATCGGCTTCGCCTCCGCCGACAGCTCGTCTTCGGCTAAGGGCGAGAGCGTAGCCGACACTGCCAAGGTCATAAGCTGCTACGCCGACATAATCGCCATGAGGCACCCCAAGGAAGGGGCGGCATACGTGGCTGCGACAAACGCGTCGATACCAGTGATCAACGCCGGGGACGGAGGACACTGCCACCCGACCCAGACCCTGGCAGACATACTGACTATCCACAGGGAACAGGGCAGACTGTCAGGATTGAAGATAGGGCTCTGCGGGGACCTAAAGTTCGGCCGGACCGTGCATTCCCTCATAAACGCCATGTCGAGGTACGAGGGAAACACGTTCGTCCTGATATCCCCCGAGGAACTGAGACTGCCGGAATACGTGATGAACGGGGTGCTTAAAAAGAACAGCATCGGGTACAGGGAGACCACCGACCTTGAAGGGGCGATACCGGAGCTCGATATTCTGTATATGACAAGAGTGCAGAGGGAGAGGTTCTTCAGCGAAGAGGAATATCTCAGGCTGAAGGACAGCTACATACTGACTCCCGACAAGCTTGTTTCCGGGAAAGCCAGCCTTTCGGTCCTGCATCCGCTTCCAAGAGTAAATGAGATCTCGGTGGCGGTCGACAATGACCCGAGAGCATGCTATTTCAAACAGGTATACTACGGAAAGATCATGAGGATGGCCCTCATACTGAAGCTTCTGGAGGTGCAGGCGTGAACATTGATTCGATAAACAACGGCATAGTGATCGACCACATCACAGCCGGCAGCGGCATGAAACTGTACGAGCTGCTGCACCTGGGTGACCTTGACTGTTCGGTGGCCCTCATAAAGAACGTGCACAGCAACAGGATGGGAAAGAAGGATATAATCAAGATAGACGAAGATATTCCCGTGGATCTTGACGTCATCGGTTATGTAGATCCCGATGCCACGGTGAACGTGATAAAAGACGGCAAGCTCGTCGAAAAGAAATCCATAGCCATGCCAGAGAAGCTGGTGAACGTGATCAAGTGCAAGAACCCGAGGTGCATCACTACAACGGAACAGGAACTGGATCATGTCTTCAAACTGGTGGACAGGGAAAACAAGGTCTACAGGTGCATCTACTGCGAGGCTGTACTGTAGGTCAGAACATCAGGACAAAACAAGGGGCCACAGCGTTTGCTGAGACCCCTTGTTGTTTTGTCACTATGTTATGTTTTGTTCAGTTTACTCTGCCTATGGTAGCGAACTGTTCGAGCTCTATTATCTCGTAACCGGCGTTCCACGAAGCCTCTATTGCTTCCTCTATCGTCATGCTGACACGCTTACTGGTGTATGTCGTCATGCCTGTGGTGTCGGTATTAATGGTCTCGCTGCTGAATTTCTGTACGGCAGGTTCAATGTTATACGGTCTTACGCCCCAGTTTGTGAAGTTGCGTTCCGCCTTGTTGTATACGATGTAGTTCCCATAGCATACATTATCCGAAGGAGCGCACCAGAGCAGAGGATCATCGTCAGTGGTCGTGGACGGGTCCGCTATCCTCTGGCTTGCCTTGGGGTTGACGGCCTTCCATACGTCGGTGTAAATGAAATCGGGGAACCTGGTCTTTGACAGACCGTTTTCGGGATGATAGAAGTATTCGCTGAATACTACGTACCAGTCATGGCAGTTCATGAACAGATTGTTGTGCAGACTGTTACCATAACCGCCGTTAGACAGATAGCCCGTGTCACAGTCGTTGATCACATTGCCGTAGCACTCGATGAAAGAGCATCCGCCGTCAAAGTAGAGTGCATATGCTCCGAAATACGAGTAATCGGGATTGTAGTCATTGATTTTTGCAGCTTCACCTTCAGGCGCGATCTCATGTATGTAGTTGTAGCGGAATACGACGTTCGCGTTCTCCGTGCCGTCGCCCGAAACCGCTCCGACGTCATCGCAGAGGAGCAGCTGCCTCCAGACATCGTTGTATTCGACTGTTGTATTGACAGAGTTTCCGGTATGGATGCCCTTGAAGTTGGAATCATGGGCGTCATTGTGAGAAACGAGGATCTCGACACCGTCCACGGTTATGCAGTATCCGTAGGCGTCCGTTACGGAGCATTCATATACGTCGTTGTTGTAAACGAACGATTTTCCTCCGGTTATCGTAGCTATGTCACCGGACGTCATATCGATGCCGTCTGAGCCTATATTGAATATGGTATTGTTCTCAAGCAGTGCGGCATCACCTGTCAGTCTTATACCTATGTTCCTGATGCTTGAAACGGTCGAGTTGAGTAACGAGAAGTTGTCAGCCTCGACGACCAGTCCGTTGCCGGCTGATGTGAAGTTGATGTTGGCAAGCGTTATGTAATCGGCGTCCTTTATGTTGAAAAGGCTTTCGGCGAGCGGGAGAGTGAGCAGCCCGTCTTCGAATCCTTCAGCCGGGTAATAGTAAAGGATCGCATCTTCGTCGATTATGTACTCTCCCGGGATGTCGATGGCCTCGGGAACGTTGTAGAAGTAAAGGATTGTGCCAACTTCGGGTTCATGTCCGCCGGAGAAATAGATGTCGATCTTGGATTCATCCTTGTATATCTCAGCTACTTTTGTGTCATCAGGGCACCAGAGTTTCATGAGCCGGGCGCGCACGAACACAGGAAGGACTTCAGACCAGGACTGTACGAATGCTGCGTGCTCTTCTCCGTAATCGACAGTCTGAAGAGTGACATGGTCTATGGCAGTATCAGTTGTCCCGTCAGCCGAATGAGTCACTGTTTCTCCCACATGGAGGAAGTCATTCGGGTACTGTGCGATCATCTGTCTTTCCCCGTTCAGGGAGAGGAAGGGAATGGTAGTGAGATATCCGTATCCGGCCTGGGCTTTCTTTATGGCCTCTGCGGTGATCCCGTAGGGCTTAAGATCCACCATGACCATCTGGTCACGCACAGACTCCGGGAAGTATTCGGTAAGTCCGCCTTCGGATTTGGTGAAATCTGCAGCTGTGAGCTTTATTCCTCCGATCACGGACGTGCCTTTTTCACCGATGTACTTTATCGGGCAGGTCTCGGTTCCGGAATCCTCTTCGGTCAGATATACAGGTTCTGACAGCTGGTATTCTCCCTTTGAAAGGAATACGGTGATACCGGTGTACTGGGACTTGTCAAGCTGACGCACTGCGTCGCGGGCAGCCATGATGGTCGCAAAAGGATTGTTGATGGTACCGTCGCCGGTCTCGTCGCTTCCGTCAGGAGCCACATATATGGTCAGAGAACCTTCGCCCCTGTACCTGTAAAGAATGGTGACGACGTCGCTTCTCGGGCAGTCCGACTGGTTAAGGGTTGCTGTCTCAGCTTTGTCGGATTCCGTGCCTTCTATGAGACCGCTGGATTTCGCCCAGTTGATGGCGTCGGAATACCATTCGCCTTCACCGGTCTTTCCGGGTTCTCCGAATGCTCTGTAAATGAATGTGACGATATGTGCCACCGAACAGGTCCTGTCTGGCGAGAAGGCTGTTGAGGACGTGCCGTTGGTGATCCCGTTCTCACATGCCCACAGCACCGCGCTGTAGTAATAGTCGCCAGGTTTTACATCCGAGAACGTATTGAGAGATGTGGGGACGGGCTGTCCGAAAGCTCTCCACAGGAAAGTGACCACCTGGCCTCTGGTGCAGGTGGAGGCGGGAGCGAACTTCGTGGCTGTCGTTCCCGTGGTGACGCCGTTCTCGTATGCCCAGAGGACTGCGTCGTGGTAGTACGCGTCATCCGGAACGTCTCCGAACGGATTTCCTGCGGCTGACGCTGAGAACGCTGCCGCGCAGAGAAGCGTCAGGACGAAAACAAGCGAAATGATGATCTTTGTCGTCTTTGTCATGGGATCCTCCAAAGTTTGTTTAGATTTCTATTTTCTGCTGACAACGTGTGTCAGTCTATAAGTACGTCGTTCTCAGCCAGGAACTGGGCGCAGTCCGCTATGACTCTCGCGGCATAATCCGACTGATTCTCATACAGATGGAAATCGAGTTTCCTCATGGTGCCGCGCTCGTATACCGCGTAGTTGGCCTCGATATTGTTGTGAGGCTTTTTGTAGAACACATCGTCGCTTATAAACGATCCTATCGATACATGGGTCTGTTCGCAGACGAAGCCCTTCTTTGCTTCGATCAGGTTCTGCCCGAACATGATGCTCTTGTCATTATGTATGCCAAGCAGATAGAGCATTGTGGGGAGCGCGTCGATATGACCGCCGGCCGTGCTTACGGTCCTGGTCACGCCCGACCCGGGAATATTGATGATCAGAGGCACGTTGAACAGATCGAAGATGTCATACTGCCTTCCTATGAGGGCGGCAACCTTTTCCTGGTTGGCGTCATCGGCATTGTGAAGCGCGTAATGGTCGCCGTATATGACTATCATCGAGTTCTCGTAAAGACCTGCTTCATCGAGCATGTCTATGAACTCTCCGATGCATCTGTCAGCGTAGTTCGCCGCCTGGAGATACAGACCGAAAAGTGTCTGCTCGTCTTCAGGCTTCAGTGTTATCTCCCTTTCGTACAGCGGGATGCCGTAGGGATGATGGGATGACAGGGTTATATAGAAAGTGTAGAAGGGTTCTTCGTACTTGACGAGATATTCCATGGATTGCTTGAAGAGCTGTCTATCGGAAAGACCCATGTTGAACGAGTCCGAGGGATCCAGGTCTTCAAGGGAGATGAAATCATCGAAGCCCTGCTTGGGATACGCAGCCGATCTGCCCCAGAAGGATTCGATGTATCCGTGGAAGACTGTGGCGGTGGAGTATCCGCTGTCTTTCAGAAGATACGGAAGCCCGTAGTAGTCATTGTCGGGATACTGTACGTAGGCGCAGGTGGAATCGGGTGCGAACAGGGAATTGTTCACTGCGAACTCGGCATCCGCGGTATTTCCCCCGCCGATCTGGTAGTAGTAATTCTCAAAATAGAAGGAATCATTGGAAATGAGCCGGTTCAGCGTAGGAGTCAGCTCCTGGCCTTCGTAGTATCTGCCGATCAGGAAGTTCTGCAAAGCTTCGACCTGGATGACTATCAGGTTCCTGTCCTTTGCGAGACCCCAGAATTCGCCGTCTGACCAGTCGGGAGAGATGTACGGAGACTTGGGATCGTAGATCACTTCGGATGTATCATCGGTCTCTCCTGTATCGGGAGCCTCCGTATCTGTGTTCTCTGTGTCCGGTTTCCTGGGATCTTCGGGCGGTTCCGTCTGGTGCTGGGGCTTGTCCTTTATGACAAGCTTTGAAAAGTCCCTTACGTGGTAGCAGAATATCTCGTTCTCAAGGTATTTTGCCTTGAAGCCCGGATAAAGGAAGAGAGCCAGGACCGACAGCGCTACCAGGAGCAGGGCAAGAAGAAACGCGAATATCTTCGGGATGAACTTTTTCTTGAAAAACTGCGATATCCCCGACAGTTTCGAGTTGTCGAGCTTTCTTCCGATCATCTTCCTGTTGAAGAAATAGAGTATCCAGATGGGAAGATCCAGCAGCATCATAACGTCAGCCGGGTGTATCAGCTTCGATATGGTATCGGATACGTCGTCCAGCTGCCCCGCCATGCCCAGCTGGGCAGCGGAGGGTAGCTTGTGCATATACTCGTAGTATACGCTGTCGATCGGCATGAATATTGATATAATGAAGTAGATGACTGTGACCGTGATCTTGGCGGCTTTTACGTTTATGAGGGCGATGAGCCCGAACACCGCCAGAAAAATGGCGGATGTGGCGATGGAAAAGGCGACAGGGAAGTCCGCAAGATCCATCTTCGAGTACAGCGCATGGGACTTGAAAAACAGCAGCACTGCCAGGATCACCGGATATATGAGGTCGCAGAGCGAGATTTTCTTTTTGATCATCGGACACTCTCTAATAAATAATCATTTACCATATTTTATCACAACACGAGCAAAAAGAAAACACCCCGAAGGGTGTGATCTTTGTACTCATTTGATTTCAACACTGACTTTTTTATCGGTAATCTTTGCAGCAGCCTTGGTTACTGTCCTGAGGGCTCTGGCAATTTTTCCGTGTCTGCCGATAATCATCCCCATGTCGCTTTCGGCGACGTTCAGGATAAGTGTCAATTCATCATCGGTTTGCTGTTCCGTCACGGTAACTGAATCAGGATTATCGACAATCGCACGAGCCATGCATGCAAGTACCTCTTTAATATCAATGTCCTTGTTCATTAAAGAAGTATTGTTGTCCATCATACTTCCTTACTTTGTTATACCTGATTTGTTGAGTAACGATTTGACGGTTTCAGTGGGCTGAGCGCCTGTAGCGAGCCACTTGTTGACCTTCTCGGCATCGATCTTGATGTCGACAGGTTCCTTCATGGGATCATAATATCCGACTTCGTCGATGAATCTGCCATCGCGGGGATATCTTGAATCTGCTACCACGATTCTGTAGAAGGGAGCCTTTTTCTTGCCCATTCTTCTGAGTCTGATCTTTACCATTTCTTCCTCCAAAAATTTAAATTGTTTTTGTATATAGAAATCCGCGTCAAATCATGTTGAACGGGATTTTCATACGCTTCATTGCTTTTTTGCTCATCTTTCCGCCGGAGAACTGCTTCATCATGTTGTTTATCATGTCATACTGGCGGATAAGCTTGTTGACTTCTTCCACGGAACAGCCGCTTCCTTTTGCTATACGCTTCCTGCGCGATCCGTTGAGTATGTTCGGGTGTTCGCGTTCTTCCTCGGTCATGGACAGGATGATGGCTTCGTTCCTTGACATCAGCTTGTCGTCCATCTTGGCGTCTTTGAGCGCTCCGGGTTTCACGCCGGGGATCATCGCGGCCAGCTGTTCTATGTTCCCCATCTTTGAGACCTGCCTCAGCTGGTCCAGATAGTCTGAGAGGGTGAACGAGTTCGCTCTCAGCTTTTTCTCGAGTTCTTCGGCCTTTTTCTCGTCGAAGCTCTGCTGGGCTTTCTCTATAAGCGTAAGAACGTCGCCCATGCCCAGTATCCTCGAGGCCATCCTGTCGGGATAGAAGGGCTCGATGGCATCCAGCTTCTCGCCGGTGCCTACGAATTTGATCGGCTTCCCAGTCACGTATCTCACGGACAGGGCAGCGCCGCCTCTGGTGTCGCCGTCGAGCTTTGAAAGAAGCACTCCGGTTATCTCGAGCTGTTCGTTGAACGATTCGGCGACATTGACCGCGTCCTGACCGGTCATGGCATCAACTACCAGGATTATCTCGGTGGGATTCACGGCTTCCTTTATGGATTTGAGCTCCTCCATGAGCACTTCGTCAACATGGAGACGTCCGGCGGTGTCGATGAATACCATGTCGTATCCAAGCCGCTCTGCGTGCTTAAGGGCGCTTTTCGCAATCTCGACGGGGTCTGAAAGCCCCATCTCGAATACCGGGACACCGATCTGACCGCCTACTACCTTCAGCTGGTCTATGGCTGCGGGCCTGTATACGTCGCAGGCTACCAGAAGGGGATTCTTGCCCTGCTTCTTGTACATTCCTGCAAGCTTTGCGGAATGGGTGGTCTTACCTGAACCCTGAAGACCCGTCATAAGGACTACCGTCGGAGGTTTCGGGGATATGGTGAGCTTGTTGTTGGTCTCGCCCATGAGGTTTATGAGTTCCTCATGCACGATCTTGATGATCTGCTGCGCAGGGAGGAGGCTTTCAAGAACTTCGGATCCCACAGCCCGTTCAGTGACTGACTTCACGAAGTCGCGGACGACCTTGAAGTTTACGTCAGCTTCAAGCAGGGCGAGTTTGACTTCCCGCATGCCTTCCTTGACATCGGCTTCGGTGAGTTTACCCTTGTTTCTGAACTTCCTGAAAGCTCTTTCCAGTTTTTCGGATAGATTGTCGAACATGATAACTCCGATCAAAAATCTTCGATGCTTTCTTCGGCGACCAGGTTCTGCAACTTTTTCAGGATCCCGTCAAGGGCTTCCGATAGTTGCGGGTCACCGCGCTCGTTCTTTACTGTCTCAATCTCGGATATGACCGCTGCGACGGTCCTCCGGTTCTCTCTTTCGGTTTCAAGTATCCCGAGGTCCGCTTCAAGCCTGCGGAGCTCTTCCTCGCCTTTCTTTATACAGTCCCGGACGCCCTGGCGGGAGATTCCGGTAAGCTCTGATATCTCGGAAAGGGAATAGTCGTCGTTGTAGTAGTACCCGAGGATCTGCTGCTTCTTTTCGCTGAGCACCGGACCGTATGTGTCGAGAAGGGCTGAGAACGAAAGGTCTTTTACAAATATATCGATCACCGCGCAATACTGTAAAGTAAATTACTTTACACATTATACTGCGACATGCCCTTAATGTCAATACTTTATTTATATTTTTCAAGAAGTCCGTGCAGAGTCTCTGCGTCCCTGAAGAACTGATCAGTTGAACCGTTCACGACGAACTCAAGCTGTAGTGAATGGTCCTTCCCGTCCGAAGAGATGATATCGATATATCTGCTCCAGATATCCTTCCCGTCCTCAAGGGGGAACATGCTGTCAGCGCTCCAGTGGAATACATGTACATTGGTCATGTAGGGGAGCGTGGCCCTGCAGGCTTTCAGGTTGTACTCCGTGTCTCTGAACTGGTTGGGCTGCCAGTACAGTCCGAAGTTGTCCTCGGCGACTTCGTCCACCAGTCTGAGCGCGCTTTCATAATCGTCCGTCAGGGTCTCGATATGGCATTCCGTGCATACCTTTATGCCGTACGGCGCTGCCTTCCTGCATGTCTCTTTTATGATCTCGACGGTCTTTCTTCTTTCATCAGGAGTCGCATCGCAGGAATACTTCGTACCGGCCCAGATCCTCATATATCGGGCTCCTATGCCAGACGCTGCGGCGATGTTTTCATCGATCCCGTCCACGCTTTTGCATCTGAAATACGATCCGTATGACGAGATCTCCACCTTGTTCTCAAGGCATGAGATCACTGCGTTCCTGACGGCGTTGTCGTTGTTTACGGGCACGTGGACGTCTCCGCCCCACTCGATCTCTCTGAGACCTGCCTGACGGGCGAGGGACGCTACTTTGAATTTATCGAATTTTCTGAATGTGACTGATACAAGACCGGGAATGAGCATGACAGGCACCTCTTTTATTGAATTAATGAGGGGGTTGG
>CACZSC010000274.1 GCA_902783755.1 uncultured Ruminococcus sp.
AGTCACGGTGAATGTGGTATATGTTTCGAGAGCGAGCTGGGCTTCGTCTTCGTCTGTGGGACGTACTCCGAAAGAAACATCGTCACTTACGAAGTTCGTCATCCTGCCACAGCCGGAAAGCCCTTCCGTTATGTGCCCGGACTCCGCGCATGTGACACCGATCTTCGCTTCAGCTGTCAACGGTCCCGTTACGGATATCTTCTTTCCTGCTTCGAGATATGCGTTATTGGCGCTGTTATCCGACAGTTTGTTTCCTGTGACTTTCGGGCTTCCGCTTGCATTGAATACATCAGAGGTCCCGACATATACACCTGCTCCGTTTGTGGTCGCGATGTTGCCGGATATATTCCCGTTTTTAAGAGTGAATGCGCTGCCGCTGCCGTTCAGCGCCACGCCTCCGCCTTTATCCGCGCTGTTATCGGAGACAGAACCGCCCGACATGACGAATGTTCCGCAATTGACGAACACTCCGCCTCCCCTGTCTGCGCTGTTGCCGGAAATTGTCCCGCTCAGAAGCGTCAGGTCGCCTGAGACGCATATTCCTCCTCCGTCGCCTGTGTTCTTTCCGCCGGTCACACAGCCGGTCTTTGAGGTGCTGCCGTCCCTGATGACGAGACTTCCTTTTGCCTCTATCACGTAGCCGTAATCAATGCTTCCCGTAAGGTTACGGTCGAGTTTATGGCCGTTCAGATCGATCGTTACCGATGTCCCCGCCGGGATTATAAGGCACGTATCGGTGCTTGCGGCATTCACGTCATACGGAAGGACGATCCTTTCAGCTCCGCCGTTTATAGCCTCCTGAACTGACGCCCACGTCATGGTGAACGCGGCGCTTACCGTCACATTCCCGTCAGGGACAGTGAATGTATACCTGTCATCGCTGATCTTGGTCGTCGCTACCGCCGTGTTACCGCTCATCACGGTTATAGAATCAAGTTTGAACCCGGGATCCCTTGTTACGGTAAGTGTGACCACTTCACCTGCAACGGCGGTATCCATGTCGCTTGTTACAGACCCGTATACCATTCCGTCGCTGACAGTTATGCTGTGTTCTTCGACTGTTCTCCACGTATATGTCGTAACAGCGGAAGGTGCTGCGATCTCGGCATAATAGCCGTCTCCGGAAACAACGGTCCCGTTGGGATCCGAGCATATGATCCACCCTTCGTTGCCGCTGTCACCGCTGTTCAGCTTCATATCTTCGCTTATGCGCATAGACGGGGAGAGTGTTATATGACAGAGCGTATTTGATTTATCGAACATGTCAAGTACGCCGAACAGTTCCATATAACATGGCTGGCCGTCATCGGGATCTATGTATTCCACCTCGCGGGGCGAATACATCTCAGAGCGCAGGCTGAAACTGGAGAGATCAAGTCTCTGAAGCACGCCACACGCTGAAAACATGCCGTTCATGTTGGTCACATTCGACGTATCCCAGCCGGAAAGGTTGATATTCCTGATCTTCCAGCATTCAGCGAACATCAGTGACATGTTGGATGCTTTTTCCGTGTTCCATGCTGACAGGTCCAGAGAAACAAGTTTAATGCAGAGTGTGAACATCGAACGCATGTCCGTTACATTTGAAGTGTCCCAGTTCCCGACTGTTACGCTTTCGAGTTCCTCGCAGTCATAGAACAATTTGCTCATATCCTTTACTGCCGAGGTATCCCATGTGTTCAGATCGATCGATTTCAGCGCTTTGCACCCGTAAAACGCGCCCGCCATGGATGTTACCGCTGAAGTATCCCATTCGCCTATCAGCAGATAATTCAGTTTTTCACAGTAACTGAACATTCCGGAGATGTCAGTCATCTGCGATGTATCGGCATCATTCAGGCTCACCGTCTCAAGGTTATAGTGCAAATAAAACATATTGGAACAGTCACCGGTGAACCTTACATATTTTTTAGCTGTAACCGCCTTTATATCTCCCTTATCGACTGTCCACGTATTTTCAGCATTGAAATCGCCCCAGTTAAGGGTCAGCGTTCCGGTGGCGCTGTCAAATTCGTAGCGCTGTCCCAGGAGGTCGGTCCTCCATTGCCATTTCACTCCGCTTTCCGTAGCGGGCAGCGCGGCGTACGCCGCGCCTCCGGTGACGGCTGCTTCGTCAACACTTGTCATCCAGCCTTCCCCGCCCTTGTTCAGGCGCATGCCTTCGGTGACCGCTTTGCCACCAGGCATAATTACGGCGCTCAGGTTATCCGCGCCCGAGAACATGCTGTCCATATCGACTGTGGCCGCTGTACCGATCGATGAAAGATCCGCGTATGTCAGGTTTTCGCAGCCGTACAGCAGATTGCTCATATCGGATACCGCAGCCGAATCCCAGCCCTGGAAATCCACGTGAGCAAGAGAGATGCAGTTGTAGAACATCTCGGATATGTTCGTCAGGCTTGAAACGTCCCAGTCGCTGAAACTTACCAATGTGAGACTTGAGCAGCCCTTGAACATTTCATACGCATTGGTCATCAGGCTCGTGTCTGCTTCTTCAAGATCCGCGTCGGTCATGTTCGGGAGAGAAGCGAACAGTGCCGTACAGTCTCCCACGAACCTCACTCCCGGCTCCGCAACGACCTTCAGCACACTGCCATTCGGTACATCGTAATTGTTGACGAATCTGTCATCTGTACTGAAATCGCCCCAGACCAGGGTCAGAGTTCCGGTCGAGCTGTCAAAACTGTATTTCTTAATGAAACTTCCTGTAACATTGACCGTGTCAGCGGGCATGGTGAATGTATAGCTGGTGTACTCGGTGCTCTCATAAAGAGGAGTGACCGGTATGATATGTCCGTGAAGGTCCGTTACGGAAACCGAATCCGGATCATACAGATAGTTCTCATATTCGTCAAAGGAGATCTTCACTGTCTGACCGGGATTGGCGTAAGCAAAGTTCGACGTGACAGAGCCGCCCTCCGCCGTTGCCACGTTCACTGGGAAACTCACCTCGGAAGCCTTCCTGATCGTGACGTTGCCGGAAGCCGGCATCGTCATAGTAAAGACCGTATTGTCCCTTGCGATATCTGCTTCCGCGCTGTAGAGTATCATGTTTGCCGTGCTGGCAGTGAATGTCACGGTCTCACCTGCCGCCGCGTAGATCCTGTCTCTCAGGATGGTCGCAAGACTTGTGTTCCATGCGAAACCGTCACTGTCGCCGTACAGATACAGCTTGATCTGGTTTCCTGACGCGACATACGCGTATTGTCCCTGATCAGAGCCCTGAGCCGTTATATCCAGGTAATAGCAGTTATGAAGATCGAGCGTCGTATTTGTGCTCGTATTGACAAAGTTCTGCGAGGAGGAAGTGCTGAATTCCTCCGCCGCCATCAGGGCGTGCCGGATCGTAACACTGCTGTTGCTGCCGGCCTTTCCGATGTACCCTCCGCAGGAAGAAGTGGATGATCCGGTGATCTTCCCGTCAAAGAGACAGTCTTTTATTGTTATGATACTCCCGTCCTTGCACTCACCGATAAACCCTCCGTGATATCCCTCTCCTACGACACTTGAGGATATAACGTCGCTTGTTCGGCAATGTTCTATCACGCATGTTCCTTCGGCGTGAGATACGAGACCTGAAGCAAACTGTCCGTTCGCTGTGATGTTTCCGAACGTATATACATTTTTAATTGTAGCGTCTTTGATATATGCGAATGGAACGCAGGCTGCTTCGTTGTTCTGGTAATCGGGGTGCAGCGCGTAATTCCCGCTTCCGTCAAAAGTGCCCTGGAACGGGTTGTCAGCAGTTCCTATCGAACTGTAAATGGAGAACCCCATCGTCTGTCTGAAGTATTTTCCCTGGGTAGATCCGCCTGCCGCTATGAAACGCCCGAGCTCGCTCCAGTCTTCGGTATCATCTATCCTGAAGGGATCGACTTCTTCACCGCTTCCTTCGAGATCCAGCTCATTCACCGGCTGTGTCTCGACGTAATCAATGCCGCAGTATGCGCACTTACCCTCGTCTTCCGTGTGGTTTCTGCAGCGCTCGAATCTTACGTATGTTCCCTTCGCAGTGTCCGGAACTGACACATATGAAACGGGCGACTCCGCATTCCCTGCGTTGTACGCGCGCATATCACTTCTCAGATACAATGTGCCCGTGTCTGCAGGCGCGTCATCAAGGTTCACACCTATCGCCTGCGCCGCCGTCCCCTCCGAAGTCACGGTACCGCTTACAGCTATAACCGTTCCGCCGAGGACCATCACGCGTCCGCTCTTAAGACCGGAAGATGCGCTTGCGGGAGCGCCGGCACCGATGCCTGCCGAAGCTTTGTCATGCAGCGCACTTCCGTTTGCTACGACATAGCCGCCGCAGATCACGACGTCGCATCCGTCTCCGTTGACTCCGCCGCCTATTCCCGCGGAACCCATATGTCCTGTCGCTGTCACATACCCGTCGTTTATGACGACACTGCCGAATGTGCCGTTGTATCCCGCGCCGATCGCAGCTCCTCCCTGTTCATATACGAACGATTCAACATTATAGGAATCAACAGTTATGATACCGCTGTTGATATAGATATCACCGCCTGCCTTACCTTCTTCTCCTCCTATACCTGCACTGCTTTGGTAACCTTCGACAGTCAGCCTGCCTGTTCCTTTCGTATATACACCGCTTTTGACCTCGTAAGGATCGTCCCCTCCGTATATCACAAGGGTGGAGCCCTCCGGCACGATGATCGGTCCTCTTACGGTTATATCCGCCTCGTCATCGAGTATGAGACTGACGTTTCCTGAAACACGCACACCGAGAGGTGCAAAGACTTCAAATGATCCGCTGGCATAATACCAGCCGTCGCTCAGGTCTTTACTGTCTTTTGAGAATACCCTGCAAACAACTGTATCAGTTCCGCTCTTTGACGGATCATCGACAGTCACTGCATCAGCCCACTGTGCATACAGAGCCCAGCTTGAGTTAATCGTCACCTCATCACCCGGCCAGAAAGCATCTCCTGTACCGTCCTCTCTTACATTCCAGCCGGTAAAACAGTATCCTTCGCGTTCAGCGATGTTATCTGTTATCCGGACGGTGGTACCTTTTTCAACACCGACTGAGAAGGGCTCGGAACATCCGGGATAGTTATAGTAGCATGTCAGGAACACAGCGCCCGTCTCCGACGTGCTTCCGCAGTAAATGCAGCGGTATCTGCTTTCGTCGGAAGCCTGATGTTCGGTACAGGGTATCAGATCGACGCTCTGCTGCATGCAGTGCCACGGGATCGATTCGTATTTCACGGGAAGCCCGTTTTCATCCCTTGCCTGGACGTGGAAAACAGGATATATGATATCTATGTCCCTGTTATTGGCATAATGGTATTCCGCCTTGTTCCTTCCTATTGCTTCAGCCTTGACGCCGTCCTCGTCGGCGGAACCTGCTTCTGCGTGAACTGAGGAATTGATTATGCTCACGCCCTTGCAGCCCGGGGTCGTGCCGAGATACCTCGGAGCGCCCGCGCCTATCGCAGGGCTTGCGAACTCACAGTTGTTTGTAATTCCCGTGCCGCCTTT
Source organism: uncultured Ruminococcus sp. (assembly GCA_902783755.1). Lineage (GTDB taxonomy): Bacteria > Bacillota > Clostridia > Oscillospirales > CAG-272 > UMGS1696. Next base: position 5,509 of record CACZSC010000274.1, read on the forward strand.
TGCGGACACGTAACAGTTGATCAGCTCGATCTGCCCCGCATCTCCTCCGAATCCGCCTCCGATGGCCGCTGCCCCGCTGCCGGAAGTCGCCATGATCACGCCGCCGTATATGCTTACCGGGCCGGATCTTTCTCCTTCATCGCTACCGATCGCCGACGAGTTGGTATATGAGCTGGCCGCAGTCACGGTCCTGTTCTGCACATCGATCTTTCCCGTTCCTCTAGTCCTTGCACCGGTCGCGGGATCCGTATACATGGCGCTCTGGCCGTATATTGTCAGGCTGCTTCCCTCCGGTACGTGTATGCCTCTCTGGACGGTTGTATACGACCCGTCAGTAAGTATGATCGCGACATTGCCCTTGATCTCGAGCCGCTTTTCGATTATCAGCGAAGCCTCCGTGTAATATGTTCCTTCAGTCAGCACATTGTATGTGTTGTCAATCTTTATACACCACAGAGCTACTTTTTCTGTTCCGTTTTCATCTACGTAACTGACGTTGCTCCGGACATACCACATGGCATAGAGAGTCAGAGGAGTTGATGAATATATCGTCTCGCCCTGATCGTAACTCGTTCCGGTCCCGTCGGGTTCTGTGTTCCAGCACACGAACGCGTATCCAGGTTTTTCGAATCCGCACTCGGGGGCAGCGCCTTTCCCGCCCGGAATGACTATCGATTCCATGGTACCGTTTCCACCGTTGGAATCAAAACTGATCCTGACACCGTCCGGCCGCAGCACGGGATGGTCTTCTGCCAGCCTCCAGATATAATCGAAATCCCAGTAATTGAATTTCGTTTCATTCCTGAAATCTGTCTCATCCAGGGGCTGAGCATATCCCTCGGGATTATCCGTCAAGTTAAGGAAGATGCTTTTGTTTATCCCCAGGCCCACATCGCCGCCCGATACCGTTCCGCTGAGATAGTAGCATCCAACACAATTGTAGCCGTGAGACCCGAAAGTGTCCATCCTGCCGATGATCCCGCCGAGATATCCGAAACCGCTTATATCCCCGCCGCAGTGGCAGCAGTATCGAATGTGTCCGCCCGTCGACAAACCGACGATACCGCCCACATTACCTGTTACAACGTATGAGTCATAATCATCAGGATCACCGACACTTACAGTGCCCGTGACATTGCCTGTGTGAATGCAATTGGATATCGTGCCGGAAGACATATCTCCGCAGATGCCTCCGACATTCTTCAGTGTTCCCGTCACGTTTGCGACCGCGGAGCATCTTTCAACAGTACTGTTTCCCATGCTGCCGATGATTCCTCCGACAGACAGCGAACCTCCGGTGACGCTTCCGTTCACGGAACAGTTTCTGACCGTTGCTCCGAGAGCATATCCCGCGATCCCTCCGGCAACGCCTTTTCCGTTGACTGCGCCCGTGAAACTGCAGTTCTCGGCTGTCCCGTAAAGATCAGCAACGATGCCGCCGACGTATGAACCGCCCGTAACGGTGCCCTGTACGGTAAGATTCTTTATTGTGCCCGTAACATAACCGAAAAGGCCATAATCCATTTCGGATGGAGAAGAAAGCGCGAGATCTTTGATCACGTGCCCGTTCCCGTCGAAGGTACCCTGAAAGGCAGCATTTTTTTCATATTGCCTGCTTCCGATGGGTCGCCAGTCCGTCACGCCCGCGAACGATATGTCGTTGTCAAGAATGACGGTGGCACCCGAGTATGTCGCTCCTGCCGCCACTCTCTCAGCGATATATCTGAGATCCTCGGCAGTTGATACATGTATCGTTCCGCTTACATCTCCCGGCCCGAGGTTCTGCGGCTGAGGGCCATTGAATCCCGTTTCCCATATATTATAGAAATCATAATCGACAAAGGCGCGTTCCGGGTCAATTTCAAGACCATTTATGTTACTCGCTCCTTTCAGTATAACCTTCTTGCTCAGTCCTTTCATCATATATGACGGATAGACTCTTCCCCATTTGCCATAGGCATAATCGTCAAATATATTTGTATGCCAACCGCCAAGGCCGTACGGACATCCTTTATAATTCAAGAAATAGCATCGCGATATCATCGTTTTGTGTTGATCGTATATATTAGTGGCGGACGTATCTCCTATGATCATACCGACGGTATCTTCTTCATCTTTGTCATAATTGAGTTCGCCGAAATTGCAGATATTCAGGACTTTTGTTCCGTGATTTTTGCTCTCTTCAAGCTTGCCTATGGCTCCGCCAACATATGATTCGCCGGTAACAGGTCCTGTGTTAAGACAGTCATTTATTTTTTTCAATTCTTCTGCGAATCCGACAAGGCCGCCAACATGATCTGTTTTATTTGATCCGATATCTCCGGTGTTCATGCTATATCGGATTTCAGCATACCTACATGCGCAATATCCACAGATTCCCCCAACATTTGTAGGCCCGGTTACAGGCCCTATGTTTAAACAGTTGCTGATTGTATAATCGTACACTTCGGATAAAAGAAATCCAAGTATACCACCAACATCTTTTTTGCTTCCGTTTATCGCTCCATAATTTATACATGCAACAACTGATGAATCTTTGTGAAGATTGACAAAGCCGATAATTCCTCCGATCCCCCATTCACCTTTCACATTTGCAAAATTGATACATTCCTCTAAATCGCCCTCTAATAAATAACCTACGATTCCTCCAAAACCCGCCATATCTATATCACTAACACTCACACTCGGTTTAACCATACCAGAGTTAGTGCAATTTTCAATTCTCGATTGATTACATTCTCCAGCTATTCCCCCTGCGTGCATTTCGCTATCAACAACTCCAAAATTTGAACAGTAGGAAAGCATTGTTCCATCAGTACATGATCCCACAATTCCACCAATACTAGTTGCAGCTTCTAAATGCCCATAATTATAAGAACAGGTGACTTTAGACTTTTTAAGTGTACCGGCTATTCCTCCAACATCACCATTTCCTTTTATATTACCATGATTTACGCAGTTTGATAGTACGGTGTTCCCTTTAGCATATCCGACAATACCGCCAATTATGTTGATTCTTTGATAGGTCCCGAACGAACCATTATTGATACAGCCATTTATTATTCCGTTATCTGAATATCCTGTAATTCCTCCAATGAAGTTGGCTCCAGAATTCACAGAAACAGTAGAGTCGTTTACACAGTTTGATATTTCTTTTGTGTTGTACCCGGCTATGCCGCCGATGCGGCCATTCCCTTTGACATCTCCACCGTAAGTACATCCTGATATCAGCGAACGGTTTATCGCTGCGATGCCTCCGATGTTGGAACCTCCGCTGACGTCACCGATTACATTCAGATCAGTGATGGTCCCATCGTTATAGCCGAACAGACCTTTCTGATCTCCTGAGGTTATCTTAAGGTCGGATATCGTATATCCTGCGCCGTCGAAAGTGCCTCTGAAGGGAGTTTTTTCCGTCCCGATCGGAATCCAATCCTGAAAACTTGCAAGGCTTATATCATTCATCAGCAGGAAGTAACACCCCCGGAAATCGGACAGGTTTTCTTCCAGCATGGCAGAAAGACGCCTCAGGTTCCCCGCGGTGGAAATAAGGTAAGGGGTTAACCTTGTGCCGTTGCCTTCCCATTCAGTAGTATACCAGCTGTAACCGGCATACGCACTCACATGAATAGGATTGAGCGTTGCAATCGTATTCGGGAGACCAAGCGGTTCTTCCTCTTCCTCCGGATTGGAAACACTTATGTATACTTCTTTAGCCTTGCTGGGATCATTTAAAGTGACAGTGGGGCTGAAATTCTCACCGTCTGCCATAACTAAAGCCGGCATTGCCGAAAGAAGCATTGCAATGACAAGTATAACGCTCAAGAGTTTTCTGGTTTTCATTCTGCATATCGGCAAGGAATGGGTACCTGCCTGCTCCTTTTTTGATGTACTTATATCTAACTAGTTTATAATTATAATCATTTACCTCAAGTCGCGCATCACCCGAAAGTGTTATTTTTTGAATTATTTTTTATTTGAATTATTTTTTTTGAATTATTTTGAAAAAAGTCGGAAACCTTCAAGTATTATTACCTCACGGGAGACATGTTTTGATCACCTGTTTTCCTTTGGCTGGCTTTCCTGCCTCAGATATTTCCACTTGATTTTTTCTGTTTGGTGACTGTTATTTCCATATCTCAAGCAAGAGCCAACTGTTGCCTCCGAAAGACGAAAACGGAAACCCGATCCAGCCCCCGGAAGAATGCAGGCCGCCCATGGGTCACAGACCGCCGGAACCTACTAAGGATGAAAACGGCAACCCCATCCGGCCTCCGGAAGGAATGACCCCTCCGCCCGGCTGGGAGAAACCGGCTGAAGCGACCGAGCCGGAAGCTTCAGAGACCTGAACCCATATATAAGATCACGATTGTCGCCCGGGTGACATTAAAAACGGACCGTGCATTGCGGTCCGTTTTCGTATATATACAGAGCTCTTCAGTCAAATTCTTCTGTTCGCCACTCGTCCCTCCATTCGATGACCGGCATGTCCCCGTCGAATCTGAACGGTAGCCAGACATAATCCGCGAGCCTTGTGTCCGCGTGAGGCAGAGACTCGAGGATCCGGTCCCCTTCCGCCCTCTCCTCCGGAGTCGCGTCCTCCCTGAAGAATCCGGAATACCCTTTCTCCACCAGTGAATAGGGGATGTCCATGGCGCCGGGCATCCATCTGTCCGCTATGGCTATGTAGAGATCCTTCTTTCCGGGCACTCTGAAGACGCTGGAGATCTGGCTGTGGAACGAGGTGCGCGACGGGTCCGACGGATGCGGGTCGCCGAGAACGGTGAAAGGCCCGTGCCATGTGTCAGCCACGGCGATCTCCGAAGGGTTCGGGAAGTATCCCGTGGTTCCCGAGGTCACAAGATAGTGCCTGCCGTTCCTCATGAAATGGGCCGTCCCTTCCCTGACCCAGGGGGGACACGGCCTCGGGAAGTGTTCCGTATAGTGCCCGGTCACGTCCGTATAGTCGTCGGTGAGATCCGCACATACGGTCTCGGAGTGGACCCTCTCGAAATAACAGAAGGCTCTTCCGTCATCATCCTTCGCAAGATCGAAGTCCCCGGCGCTCATGCCAAGGGGATAGAGCTTCTCCCTGACCTTGGTATATGGGCCTGTGAGGCTGTCCGCCACAAGGACCGTTTCGCTCTGGGTGCCGTCCTTTTCCATTATCTTGAGCCAGCACACGAACTTCCCCGTCTTTTCGTTGAACAGGATGTGGGGCCTGTCCATGTACGAGGAGGGATGGAGGCTTGACTTCGGATCCTCCGTGTCGGGCGGGATTATGAGCCCGAGATCCTCCCAGTTGTACAGGTCGTCGGATCTGTAGCACCGGACTCCCCAGTGCCACACGCCGGGCTTCAGTCCGGTGTATTCCTTGTTCTCCCCGTACCAGTAGTAACGGCCGTCAAGGTACATGACCGAGCCGCCGTGGGCCTGTATCCGCTTCCCTGCGGTATCGAGCCACACCTGTCCCGGACGGATGCTGTCATACCGTTCCTGCATGGTCTCCCTCCCC
>CACZSC010000275.1 GCA_902783755.1 uncultured Ruminococcus sp.
CATTCACGCGGTAACGGTGGTCCAGATCGACGGAGGCGAGATCTCCATCACAGCAGCTGAGGGAATCGAGGGGACATACATCCAGATCAATGACGGTACGATAAACATTTCCGCATCCGACGACGGTATAAACGGAGCGAAGAAGACGAATCTCTACACACCGACAGTTGAGATCAACGGCGGATATATAACCATAAAGATGGGGCAGGGCGATACCGACGGCATAGATTCCAACGGATATATCTACGTGAACGGAGGCACCGTGGACATCACCGGGCAGAGCTTTTTCGACTATGACATCAACGCTGAATACAACGGCGGGACCATCATAGTCAACGGCCAGACCACCAATACTATAACGAACCAGTTCGGAGGCATGAGCCCGGGCGGCTTCGGAGGGTTCGGAGGGTTCGGGGGCCCCGGTGGAAGATAAGAAACGTTTTTCTCCTTTCATTTCCTTGTATAAATAAAGCAGGCAGTCCGCATCGGAATAAGGTGCGGGCTGCCTGTCTGTCATCTGAGTTTTCCGGCAAATGCCTTTATCATCTTCGTTTTTTCGATATCCGGTTTTTTCGCAGGTTCTATGAGGATCATCTCCGCTTCGAATTTCTGGATCCCGAGCAGATCCCTGAGTTTGGCGATGACCTTGTCCCCTCCGCCTCCCTTGTAGCAGAGGAAAACTGAGAATTTCTTGCCGTGCAGGGCTTCTATGTTCCGGGAAATGAACGTTCTTAGGGGAGGCGTTACGCAGCTAGCCCACACGGGGAGTCCGAAAATGATGTGGTCATACTGTCCGGCGTCGAATTTGTAAGGTACCAGCTCAGGCTCTTCACTTGCCAGCGCTGCTCTTCCTCCATTGAGAAAACGGTAAGGCTTGACGGTCTCGAGCTTGATCAGATCGCAGCCGGCTTCCTTTTCGATCTCTTTTGCGACATATTCGCAGTTGCCTGTTCTAGAGTAGTATACGATGGCTGTTTTCACGGTGACCTCCTTTTCAGCGTGCCTTTACGGCAAAAAGATTCAGATCCCACATGGGTAGACATGGGACTCGGCGCAGGTACAGCCTGTGTCCCGGGAGCAGTTCTGAGATTTTTGCGGGGATATCGATTATATCGTCTGTCCTGTGATAAACGGAGACGATGAGATCCGGTTCGAATTTTACAATTGTAGAAATGCCGCCTGATACAGCCTGAATCTCCAGCCCCTCTATATCGAGCTTTATGAGATGGAACCCGTCCTCGGGACAAATGCCGTCTATGGTCACTGCAGGTATCTCGGTATATTCGGCTCTTTTTCCTCTTCCGCTTTTTCCTGATCCACGGCTTCCCTGGGATGAGAATTTCAGGGGTGAATCATCCTGGGAAAGTGCGGCGTTTACCGTTATCACTGAAGCCCTTTTTTCCGATCCGGCATATTCCGTCAGCTTTGCGAATGTTTTCCGGTCAGGCTCCACTGCCCAGACCTTTTCAGGTGCCAGCGTGCTGATGAGGGCCTCCGCCGTATCGCCCCTGTAAGCTCCGCCGTCCAGGATGTTCCCGTATCTTCTTCCTGCCAGCAGTTCTTTAGCGGACTGCTCGAACGGCTGTGTGCGGCGCGCATACTCAAGCTTTCCCGTGAGCCTGAAGTTTACGGTGTCGTCAAAGACCTGCCTTGATATTTCATCTGCGAGACGTTCCCTTGTTTTCTCGAGTGATTCTCTTTTCGCTTCAAGATGCTTTTCATCGAATAGCTCTCCGCCGTAGAGCGGGATGTCTGGGATTATCAGCTCGTGCTTCCTGTCAAGGCTCTCAATGAATTTCATGACGTTCGGCAGGGAAGACCCGAAGGCGAGGACGACGATTATGTCATCCCCGTACTCGGCGGTGACGTCGCCGTACGACCTCACCCTGAACCCGTGGAACGTGCGGTCCCTAACGAACCCGTCGGAGGCGAATATCCCGGTGATCCCGACCCCGAACGAGTCAAAGTATTCAAGGATCCTGTCGGCGCCGTTCCCAGTGCCGTACAAGAATATGGGCTTTTCAGCATATCTGAGCCGTACCCAGAGGGATGTGGTTTCGTGTCTGTCATTCATCATCGAGACCGAAGATCCTCATCGCGTTGTTCCACAGTATGTCCTCTCTCTTTTTGTCGGACATCCTTATTTTCATGAATCTGTCGAGCTCCTGCTTCGTGTTGGCCACGGGATAGTCGGTGCCGAACATGACGTTTTCTGCTCCCAACTGCCCGATTATTTTTTCAGCTTTCTTCAGAGGCATGAAGCTTATGGCACTGGAAGTATCATAATATACGTTCTTCCTGCCTTTGAGCAGGGGGACCGAATGATCCCATGCCTTGTATCCGCCGAGGTGAGCTGCGAATACAGTAAGGTTCGGGAACTGTTCGAGAACGTCTATGAGTTTTTCCGCGGTTGAGAACTGGTACTGTGGGCGGTTGTCTCCCATATGCAGATAAAGTCCCATCCCCAGCTGGCTAAGCAGATCGTACAGGGGCAGCAGCTTTCTGTCGTTTATATCCACGCCCTGGATGTCGGGATGGATCTTTACGCCTCTCAGCCCGAGGCTGCGGCACCTGAGGACCTCAGTCTCG
>CACZSC010000276.1 GCA_902783755.1 uncultured Ruminococcus sp.
AACGATCGGACTCAGACAACATACAAGGAGAGCTTTTTATGGCAGGCAGACTGACGACGATACAGCAGGGAATCTATCTTTCCTGCATCGCTAACCCTTCCTCCACCCTGTACAATCTTCCCTATCTGGGACGCTTCAGGGACCCCGTCGATCCCGGAAAGCTGAGGTCGGCGCTCCTGGCGGCCGCAGCCGCCCATCCGGCGCTGAACTCCGTGCTTAGGGAGCAGCCTGACGGCAGCGTGATCCTCGAGGAGGACTCCGTCCCCTTCGACGTCCCCGTCACGGAAGTCACCGGAGCCGAATTCGAAAAGCTCCGCGGGGAGCTTGTCCGGCCCTTCGATCTTGCCGGCGGTAAGCTGGCGAGGATAGAGCTCTACGTCACGGAAGATGATCTCTATATATTCGAGGACATGCACCACGTCATATTCGACGGCACCTCCATGAATGTGCTGGCGGACGACGTGAGGCGGGTCCTGGACGGAAAACAGCCGGAGCCCGAGACCCTGACGGTATACGCCGCCGCAGATGAGGAGGCGGAATGGCTGGAATCGCAGCAGGCCCGTGAGGCACGGGAGTACTGGACCCGCCTTCTCGAGGGATACGACCCGGACTGCAGGCCCGAGCAGGACGTATGGGACGGGAGGCCCTGCCAGAAGTGGCTCGAGGAGGATCTCGCCCTGGACGAGGAGCGTTTCTCGGCCCTCAGGCACGGTACCGGGTTCTCCACCACGGCCTTCTTCACAGCGGTCTTCGCCCTCACCGTGTCGGTCTTCGCCGGCCGGGACGACGTGCTTTTCAACACCGTCACCGCGGGGCGTGACACCGGCAATGAACGGACCGTCGGCATGTTCGTGCGGACCCTTCCCTTCCGGACGGATCTCGGCAGGTTTGAGACCGTGGCGGAACTCCTGAAGGCGGCAGGGGAGGCGGACGCCGCCGGGCGGGTGAACTCCCGCTATTCCTATCTGAAGCTGTCGGAGGAGTTCGGCATAAAGCCGGAGCTCACCTTCGCGTACCAGAGGGATTTCGCTGTCAACCGGTTCGTGAGGGGCCTCGACATAGAAACGGAACGCATATACGACATAAACCATATAGAGGACACTCCGATCCTGTTCGAAGTCTACAGGAAGGCTCCGGGATCCTACAGGATCCACATGGGCTACCGGGGGGACTTCTACAGCGACGCCTGGGCGGAGAGCTTCGCGGGGACATATATCAGGATCGCCGGGGAGATGTTCGAGAAGGCCTTCCTGAAGGACCTGGAACTGGTCTCCGGAAGGGACCTCGCGCAGCTTGACGGCCACAACCGGACCGGGGCGGCGAGAGAGCCTTCCGGCATCGTGGAGCAGTTCAGGAGATGCGCGGAAAGATACCCGGAAAGGAACGCCGTCTTCGCAGACGGCAGATACTATACATATGAAGAGACGGACCGGATAACCGACTCCCTGGCCGGGTATCTCAGGGACCACGGCATAGGAAAGGGATCCGTGGTGTCCGTCCTTGTCAGCAGGGGCCCCTTCATGCCCCTGGCATCCCTGGGAGTGCTGAAATCCGGGGCGGCCTACCAGCCACTGGATCCCGGCTATCCGGAAGCCAGGCTCAGGTTCATGACCGAAGACGCGGGGGCCTCCCTCGTCATCGCCGACCGGGAACTGATCGGAAAGCTCGGGGACCTGAAGTGCGGGGTACTCTGTACGGACGGGATACTTTCCCTGCCCCCGGCTGAGCCCTTCGACGCGGGCACGGGACCGGAGGATGTGTTCGTGCTGCTGTACACCTCCGGCACCACCGGGACGCCGAAAGGCATCATGCTCACCCACTCCAACATCGCGGAGCTCTCGGCCTGGGCCCACCGATACCTCAACATGGACGGAGACACCAGGTACGCCGCCTACGCCAGCTACGGCTTCGACGCCAACCTGCTGGACACGTACCCCGTCCTCACCTGCGGGGGATGCCTGTACATCATACCGGAAGACATCAGGCTGGATCTCGGACAGATATCCGGATTCTTCGATCTGCACGGCATCACCTGCTGCCTCATGACCACCCAGGTGGGCAGGCAGTTCGCCCTGGCCTACGGTGGAGACTCCCTCAGGGATCTCGTAGTGGGCGGCGAGGTGCTGGTCCCGGTGGATCCCTCGAAGCTGAAGTTCAGGCTTCACAATGCCTACGGGCCCACGGAATGCACGGTCCTCGCCACAATACAGCAGGTGGACGGAAAATATCACAGGGTGCCCATCGGAGGTCCCGTCGAGAACGTGAAGATATACGCGGCGGACAGATACCTGAGAAGGCTTCCGCCCTTCGCCCCGGGCGAGCTGCTCATAGCCGGCCCCCATGTGGCAAAGGGATATCTGAACCTGCCGGAGAAGACCGAAGCGGCCTTCATAGAAAACCCCTTCACGGACGAAGAGGGATACGGCCGGGTCTACCGGACCGGCGACGTGGTCAGGATGCTGCCTGACGGCAGGGCCGACTTCATAGGCCGCCGGGACAGCCAGGTGAAGGTCCGGGGATTCAGGATAGAGCTCTCGGAGGTGGAATCGGTGATACGGGAATACCCCGGGATCACCGACGCCACGGTCCAGGCCTTCGCCGACGAGCGCACGGGCATGAAATACCTGGCCGCGTACGTGGTCTCGGATGCCCACGTGGACGTCCGGTCCCTGAACGCCTTCATAAAGGACAGAAAGCCCCCCTACATGGTGCCGGCCGTCACGGTGCAGCTGGACAGTATCCCCCTGACCCGGAACAGCAAGGTTGACAGACGTGCCCTGCCCCTTCCGAAACGGGAGAGCGAGGAGCATGTGAAGCCGGCCACGGAAGACGAGGAGCTGGCTTTCCGCTGCGTCGCCGAGGCTCTCGGCCACAGCGACTTCGGAGTCACCACGGATCTTGAGGACGCCGGGCTCTCATCCATAGGGGCCATGCACCTCAACGTGCTGCTCTCAAAGGCCTTCAGGCGCACCGTCAGGTTCAGCGACATGAAGGGCCTGCATACGGTAAGGGACATCGCGGGGTACTTCAGGAACGGACCTGAGGAGCGCGAATACGCCCTGCAGGAGACCTATCCCCTGTCCGGAGCCCAGATGGGAGTCTACGTTGAATGCCTGGCGGATCCCGACAGCACCGCCTACAACATCCCGATCCTACTGAAGCTGGATCCCGCGGTGGACACGGAAAGACTGAAGGATGCCATCAAAGAAGCCGCGGACGCCCATCCCTACCTCAAGACAAGGCTCGGGATCTCGGACAGCGGTGAGATACGGGCGGTGAGGAACGATGACGCTGTCATAAACATATATGAGTCGGACATGCCGGAATCGGGATTCTCACTGCTGGTGAGGCCATTCCGCCTGACCGGGGAGCCTCTCGTGAGGTTCAACATAATACACGGGGAGGGGACTGCCTTCCTGTTCATGGACGCCCACCATCTGGTGTTCGACGGAGAGTCCCTTTCGGTCTTCATGAGTGATGTCGAAAAGGCATATGCCGGGGAGACACCGGAAAAGGAACGGTTCACCGGCTTCGAGGCCGCCCTTGC
>CACZSC010000277.1 GCA_902783755.1 uncultured Ruminococcus sp.
CTCCTGTCACGGAACATGCAGCCAGCGCCCCGCCTGTCGTTGTATCGCAGTAGGAAACAGTCAGAGTCTTCTGCTCATAGTATACCAGCCAGATTTTCTCTCCGGCAGTGAGTGTACTCCTGTCGCCGTTGTCAAAAACGGCCTCTATCTGACCTGCCTCACTGCTGTAGCGGATCTTTATGACCCGCGTTTCGGTAATATCTCCAAAATCCTCCGCAACCGTGGCGAAGTCAAAGACATATCCGGATACCTCATCATGGGTAACTGCTATCTCCTCGTTGCCGACGGTGATCGTCCTGTTCGAAAGGGGCACACCTGAGGCGTCAACTGCGCATATCTCAACAGATTTGGGATCGCCCCACTGGGCATAGAGCTCCAGCTCACGCTCTAGCGGCTGAGAAAAGTCATAACGCGTATAGCTGTAGCTGCCCTCTTGCTCCGTCCTCGTCGCCCAGCCGAGGAATATCTTATTGTCCGTTCCGGTGTAAACAGGGTCTATGGGCGGCCATCCGACATTGCGGTTCTCCACGACTTCCTGACTGCATGTGTCTCCGGAGATCGAATAGCCTTCTCCCCAGTCTCCGCCGAAATCGGCATTTTCCGTACTTTCGTTCAGGTGATATGTCACGCTGAACTGCCAGATGGCATACAAATCCACAGGCAGGTTGGTATCAATACCGTACTCGCCTCCGGGTGTCAGGATCTCTCCATAGCCGTTTGCATCCTCGCACCAGCCGGCGAGGTCAGCATCAGCACGGTAGAAGCCGCTACCGTCAGAGATCAGGATCGTGCTGTTATTCAAAAGATTGGATATCGTTGCCGTGTCAGTACCATACTCCTTCACCGGGACAGGCGCTGTCGGATCTGTTGGAACGCCATAATCAAGGGAACCCGGTTCTACCACGCCGCCGTTGGCGTGATAGATGATTCTCGCTGTCGGAATCTGCTTATAACAAGCATCAAGATATACGGTTTTTCTGCCCTGTACCGTAGCGGCGAATTTCGTCAGAAGAGTAAAGGTCTGTCCGGGATAATAGACTGTTTCACTGTCATCACCGCGGATCTTCCAGCCAACGAATTCATAACCGTCAGGCGGTGTTGCCGTACGGGTAACTACCACCCTGGCGTTGTCGGCATAGCTGTCTCCTTCAAGTTCCACGTACAGCTCTTCCAGCTCATCGCCGTCATTCAGCGTGCCTGCTCCTTCATCGTAACACAGCCAGAAGGCGTCTACCTTTGTCCAGTGCAAGCGCAGTGTTATATAGTTTTCAACGATGCGATTGAAATCATACCGCACCTCCGTACCGTCAGGCTTTACCTCGTACCATCCGTCATACCGGTAAGTATCGCTGGAAGGAGCAAAGGTGGTGAATTCCGTTGCCTCGGCCGGGTTGTTGGTATAGTAAGCTTTCCGGTCAGACCATCTGTGTTCATCATAACCGGTTTTATCGTGATATACGTAATACCATGTACCGGAATCCGATTCTACGTAGTTGCGCGTGGTCGTCGTATACTCCTGAATCTGCCCGCCGTAAGCCGACCAGAACCAGGTAGAGGCCGTCGAATCCATCTCGCCGTAGTTGGGATCGATAGTCACTATGTACCATTTTTTCGCCCAGCCGGCGTACAACGTCAGATCGGCGCCCGGCATAGTCTCTATCAGCGCCTTGCTGCCGGGATAGGACACATAACTGTAACTCTTTTCATCAGCGATATTATAATGAGTGTCGTCCTTGTCCAGGAACACCGCGGTGGTACAGGCTGAGTCTGCATACCAGCCTATGAACTCATACGCGGCGGGATTCTTGCATTCCGGTACCGGTGCCAGAGCTTTCAATGCAGCGCCGTATGCAATTTTCTCATCGTCGCTGTAAGTGCGCGGCAAAGCCTCGCTCTTCATCTGTTCATCCGTCAGCGTATCGACAAAGGAGAGGACAAAAGACTTCCCGGTCATATCAGGCTTTGATGTCCAGTCGTAACGCACGTAGATGATGGCACCTCCGTCCGCAGTCACTAACACGGACTGTGTCGACAGAGATGAATTGTATGTATAGCCATAGTACGGGTTGCCTGTTCCGGAAACATTTGCCCCGGAGTGCAGCTCGTTGTAGCTTGTGTCATTGTTGAGGCTCGTATAAGCTGCGCCTGCGGAAACGGTCGATCCAATCGTTCCCTGCATCACGAAACTCTCGGAAAACTCATAGCTCTTTTCGCCGTCGGCAATTTCCTCAGCGTCCGTCGCTTTCTGCTTCACTATAACTATGGTATAGTTCGCCGCTGTACTCTTTGCCCAAACAGCGTACAGCGTGATGTTCTGGGTCAGGGTGATCCTGCCGTCTGTCACAGTGATCCCCTCTGCAGAAGCACCTGCGACCAGGCTGCCGTCGGCGTTTGCAATCTTTGTTCCTTTATGATCCGGATCAACTTCGCCTTTGTCGTCACCGCTATCAAGGATCGAAGAGCCGGCATACCAGCCTTCAAACGTATAATTCTCGCCACGGGTTGGAACACTCAAAACAGTCGGCCCTACGCCGCCGAAATAATACGTCTCAGGATAATAGGTCGCGCCGGAACCTGTGGGGCCGGAAATGAAGCCCAGCCAGTATACAGGCTTGAAAATCGGATACAGGTGAGTGGTACCGGTTACTGTGAATGGGTTGCTCACCGCCTCCACATTGTGGCCGTCATCGTCCTGCGCCGCGCCGGGAACGGTGATCGGCGCGCGGGACCAGCCATAGAATGCCATACCCGTACCGTTCTTGTAAACCACGCTTTTGGTGGAAATATCCACCTCAGCTGAGCCGTTCGTCATGACCGCCCGCTCCGTGAATGCGATTGGGAAAGTCCTCGTATTCGGGTCATACTGATCGTGATAGATCACATAGGTATAGCTGCTGAATCGGGCGTAAACGTGGATCTCCTCTTCCTGAGTAATCGGGGGGATGTTGTTGAAATCATACGGTTCAGAAGCCAGAACCAGTGTGGTTTGGCCCTCTGGCGTTACGTCCTGATACCATCCGTCAAAGGTAGCGGTCGGGTCCTGCGGATTGATCGGATTATTTGGAACGATCGGCTTCTCGCCTTCTTTGATCCTTTGTGTAAACGTTACCGTTCCGGTATCGGTGGTGAAGCCATACTCGGTATAGTCGCCGTATTCGTCGAAAGTGAAGAACCGGTATGTCCTGAAAATTGTTTCACCTGTGATCGCATAGATCGAGAAACCGGAGGCATCGAACGTGACGGATGATTCCGAGGGGGTGAACGTGCCTACCAGCTGTTTTTCATCCGAAACGGCATTTTCCATGTGGTAGATTTCCACATCCCCGGTTATGCCGCGGAGAGTGTCGCTCTTGAGCCTGACCTGGATCGCGCTTTCCGTAGGCTGCCACGTCTGTCCGAGAGTCTTGGCGATGCGGTTCGAGTATATCTTTATGTCATAGGCCACCAGAGTCTCTCTGCCCTCTATGGTGACGTCGACCTTCTCCGCTTCGATCACTGCAGCTCTCGGAAGCTTTCCCGTGAGTATGATCTCATCGTTCTCGAAGACCGTGTCCTCATACGTGTCGTCACGCACAGCGGAACTGCTGCGCTCCACCAGACCGGTGCCGGACACTGTCCAGACTGAGAAGCTGCCTGCTTCGAATTCCACGCATCCGCCGCTGGATTCGACCGATGTCACGTATTCGGGATCTCCACCGTCGGGAGTATGGAAAATATTGAGTTCCTCGTCCCCGAATGCCTCGTCCTTCAGGGTGACTTTGACTTTTCTGTCGGCAGGCTGCCAGCATTTGCCTTTCTGCTTCTGGTTCTCGTTTGCGTAAACCTTTATGTCAAAGGACGCGATGACGTCCTCGCCTTCGATCTCGGTGTATACGGGAGTCACGTCCACGACCGCGTTTTTCGGCATCTTGCCGGACAGCTCGATATAGTCTGCGGGATTGAACTTCATCCCGGAGGCTACCTCGGGTACGTACGCGGGTTCAGCCGGATATGCGACCGTGATCTTGATCTCATCCTTCCTGTTATTGCCCTTCATCGTGACGGTGGCAAACTCGAAGGTGCTTTCCGCTGTCAGGGTGATCTTCGACGCCTCGTTTTTCTTTACTGAGTTTGCTGAGAGCTCGATTGCGGGATTGTCAACGCTAATGCTGTATTTGTTCGATATGAGCGATTTTCCAGCTGCTGAAAGGATGTCAGCCAGATTTGCCGTTTTTCCCGTGAACATGTACTGTGCTGTCGCGCACTCCACGATGGAATAGATTCCGAATCTGTCGGCTGCGAAGGATACCATGTTGCCTGTCCGTTCGGATTCGATCAGTTCCAC
>CACZSC010000278.1 GCA_902783755.1 uncultured Ruminococcus sp.
ACCGAAGAAGGCTTTGAACTCAGCTTTGCGGTAAAGGATACCGGAAAGGGTATAAAGAAAGAGGAACTGCCTCATCTGTTCGAGGCATTCTCAAGAGCTGATAAGGAACAGAACGCGAATATCGAAGGTACGGGTCTGGGACTTGCCATAGTAAAGAGCATAGTTGATTCCATGAAGGGCAGTGTTTCGGTAGAAAGCGAGTACGGAGTGGGTTCGGAATTCAAAGTGACGCTTCCAGTCAGATATGCGGGAGAAGAACTGCTGAATGATGATTTCATGAATGCTACCCGCAGGGAAGCACCTGCTACGGGCGAGTGCGATTTCTCCGCACCGGAGGCACGGGTACTTGCGGTGGATGACAACCAGGCAAATCTGACTGTGGTAAAACTCTTCTTAAAGAGGACAGGCATAAAGCTGGATCTTTGCAGTTCGGGTGAACGTGCAGTTGAACTCTGCAGGGAGAATGAATATGACCTGCTGCTTCTGGATCATATGATGCCCAAGCCCGACGGTATCGAGACCCTGCATCTTATCAGGGATGACGAGACTTCGAAGAACAGGGATACGAAAGCGATAGTGCTCACTGCAAATGCCGTGGCAGGAAGCCGTAAGATGTATATAGATGAAGGCTTTGCCGATTATCTTACCAAACCTCTTGATGCGCAGGTGCTGGAGCAGACCGTAAAGATCATGCTGCCCAAGGAGAAAGTAGGGAAGTATGATCCCGAGGCTGATACAAGCAGCAACATAAAAGCTGAGGAAGAAAAGAATACTTCGGATGATGACGAGATCCTTGAATTCCCCGCAACCGAAGGAAGTGATGCCGGGGAAAGATCAGAGCTGCGACAGAAACTTGAAGAGATAGAGGGCTTTGATTACGACGTGGCACTGCGTCACTGCGGAGGTGAGGAATCTTTCCTGGAAGAGATAATCCTTGACATCGTATCCGAGTGTGATGAACGCAGCGAAAGAATGAGAACGTGTCTCAGGGATAAAGATTTAAAAGCTTATGCAATAGATGCGCATTCACTTAAGAGTTCCATGGCAACCATAGGATTTGCGGCTTTTTCGGAGCGTGCAAAGAAGCACGAGTTTGCCGGGAAAGAGGGTAACACAGCTTTTATAGAGGAGGATGCGGAAGGCCTGCTTAAGGAGTATGCCGATATCTGCAGTAAACTGAAAGGGTACAGACAGTGAGATCCAAAAGGCTTCTTTTCCTGAGCATAGTGCTTCTCGCAGCAGCAGCGGTCTGCATTTTTGTCCTGTTGTATTTTCGCTTTAATCCGGCGGGCACTCAGGTTGATGAGAATGAAAAGATATACAGCCGTTATTATGCGATGATCTGCGATGACAGGAATTCATCCTTCTGGCAGCGCGTATATCAGGGAATGACTGAAGCTGCAGAAAACAGTGACTGTTATGTTGAGTTTCTCGGAGCCGATCTTAATTCCGAACTCAGCACCCAGGAACTGATGGATATTGCAATATCATCCATGGTGGACGGTATCATGGTCCTTGGTAACGAACGTGAGGACATGACCGCTCTGATAGATAAAGCAACGGACAGAGGCATTCCGGTGGTCACCATGTATACCGACAATGCCGATTCAAAGAGATGTTCTTTTGTGGGTGTGAGTGCCTACAGTATAGGCAAGGAATACGGAAGACAGATCTTAAACGCAGTTACCGAGAGGGACCGTCTTGCGGGAGAAGATGTTAAAAGAGACAATAAAGTAACGGTCCTGTTTGATAACAGCAATCTTCTTTATGATCACAATCTGATAATATCCGGAATAGGTGATGTGCTGAGCCACGAAGGGGAAGGAATGGTCTTCCTGACCGACAGCGTGGCAGTTGATGACGTGAGTCCTTTTTCAGTCGAAGAGAGCATACGTGATATTTTTATGCAGGAAGAGATACCGGACATACTGGTATGTCTCAGTGAACTGGATACCACCTGCGCCTACCAGGCTCTCATAGACCACAACCTGGTGGGAAGTGTTTACATACTCGGATATCATGATTCGGAAAAAATACTGAATGCCATCAACCGTAACGTGGTATATTCCACTCTTGCAGTGGATACCGCGGAGATGGGAAGGCATTGCCTGGAAGCGCTTGACGAGTATATAGAGAGCGGCAATACGAACCAGTATTTTTCAACCGATGTAACGATGATAGACAGGAACAATGTATCCGCATATCTGATCAAGGAGGACGGCGATGAAAAGAAAGATTAAAAGCCGTTCTCTTTCGGTAAAGGTCAGCGGTATATTCATCATAGCAAACCTCTTTATCTTCCTTGTGGATCTGATGCTCCTGGCAGGAGTTAACAGGATGTTTACCGAGATGGAGGAAACCTATCGCGAGAACCGCCAGCTCAATGAACTTTCCAATGCGCTGGACAGTGTACAGCGGTCCATGACCGAATATCTTGATTCGAAATCCACGGATTCACTTTCGGACTATTATCTGAGCGAGCAGAGATATGCGGAGCTCTCGGGACAGCTGGATAAACGTGTGACGGACAGGGCATATGACAGGATGGAAAGAAATATCAGTTATATGTCCGAAGATTATCTGAGTGAAGTGGCACTGACCATCGAAGCAAAGCGAGGAAGAAACGTAGAAAAATACAGGATACAGTACGAGGAAGCTTCCAAACTTCACGGATATATAAAAGAATATATAAGAAGTCTCAACGAAGAGAGGTTCGCAAGCAACTCTGAAAGATACGGTATATTGTCCGGTGATTTCAGAAAGTTTGAATTCTTTGCGGGACTGGTAATGGTCGTGGTATTCTTTGCCGGAGCCTTTATCATCATACGTATCACCAGCATACTGATATATCCTCTGCAGGCACTTGCCAAGAGTGCCGATGAGGTGGCCGGCGGCAACCTGGATGCGGAGCTTCCCGAGATAGTGAGCAATGATGAAGCCGGCAGGCTTACCACTGCTTTCTCGAAGATGATGGTGAGTATACGTGAATATATCGAGAAGGTCAGGGAAGGTCTTGAAAAGGAAAGAC
>CACZSC010000279.1 GCA_902783755.1 uncultured Ruminococcus sp.
CGTCTGCCGCCTGATTTGATCAATATAGTCGGCGAGTCCGGCGTTTTGGGCGCTTTCGCTGCCACCGTATGGGGATGTCAGGAACAGGATTCCCGTTTCCCTGTCGGAAGAAAACAGATGCCCTTCTTCCACGACTCCGCCGGCGTCGGGACGCAATTTCCCGAGCCGTTGGAAAACCGGTCCGCTCAGTCCAATAGGGTCATTACGGAGAATACCAGAGGACAGTCCCGGATTCAACAGGGCTGTCTTGTTGTTCCGGATCCTTTCTTTGACATAGTTCCGGTCCGCCAGCAAGGAGTCCATCCTTGAGTAGTCTTCCGGCAGCAGGAAATATGGAAGGTTGGATACGATGAAATCGGTTACACCCAGGATGTCGTCTTCATTGACTTTTGCCAGGACGCCTGCATATTTCCCGGTGGAATCCCCCTCGGTCCACTTTTCCTCAAATTGATCCATCGCCTCCCGGCGGGCGTCGAAATCCCCTCCCGTGAACAGCAGCGATATCTTGTCATCTCCCCCGAGGCGACGGAAGGCGCCTGTGTATTTGCGTGTGTCCTCATTCTGGGGCAGGAAGGAGGAAATATCTTCCAGATAATGGAGTGTTCCCGACCGCCAGAGGCCGATCGCCAGGAGGGCGAGCAGGATGCAGCACGCGACCGCCTTGTGGGTGGTCATGTAATCGTAGATATGCAGGATATGCCGTTTCATCTGCTTCTCCGCATGAAAAGCCGGTTGAACAACATCCTTGGATAGCCATAGACTACGGCCAGAACGCAGAGGGAGGTATTAAGCAGCGTGATCCGGAAAAAATCCAGGAACGGCCTGAAGTGGGACACCCGGTCGGCGGGATATTCCACATCTATTTTAACGGGGACGAGGGAAAGTCCTTTCCAGGCTGAGAATACGAGTAAAAGCAGTTCGGCCTCATACCTGTCGGTCATGATCCGTATGCCGCCGAGGTCGGGTAGGGAATATGCCCGGAAACCGGTCTGGGTGTCGGGCAGGGAAATGAAGGTCTGCACGGTAAACCAGAAATTCGAAAACCGGTTCGCAAACGTATTTCCGGAGGGCATTCCGTCCGCATGGAGATTGCGGCTGCCAATAACGATCGTCCTCCCTTCCGCCCGTTCAAGCAGCAAGGGGATGTCTTCTGGTTTGTGCTGTCCGTCGGCGTCAAGGGTCACCGCAAACTGGAATCCTGACCGGAGGGCGGACAGGAATGCCGCTTTCAATGCGGCTCCCTTGCCCTTGTTTTCAGGGAAAGATATGACCTGTACGCTGTCCGGATTGTCCTGGCGTATCTTTTCAAGGATAAGGCCGGTCCCGTCGGTAGAACCGTCATCGACCACAAGCAGAGGGAGCCCGGACCTCAGGGTCCGCAGCACGACGTCAGCAATCGTCCCGGCATTGTTGTATGTCGGGATTACCACTGTCGTTTGTTCATATATGGACTTCATGGCTCAGAGGACGGTAACTATCATGCTGGCGCACATCACATCACGGTGATACACGTTTATTTCTCCGCCCGACTTGAAGAAGAATACCAGTTCGGTGTCTTCCTCGGGAATGACGGGTACGAGGAATTTTATGTTCTTTGCAGACGAGATATCTACGGTTTTGCCAAGGATAAGGGAAAGTGTCTCGACGGCTATTTGGACAATCGTGACACCCGGGGTGATCGGATGACCGGGGAAATGCGCCGCATAAATGCCGCAACCGCCGTTGATTTTTACGGTAACGGAATCATCCGACATTGAAACAATGTCATATAGCTCCCTTCTTAACATTTTCAGCCTTTTTCAAACAAAGATGGATCGATGTCGACGTTAAACTTTATGTCTTTGAATGACAATATAGTATAATCTCCTTCATTTCCGAAGAGCTGGATCTCTTCAATCAGCAGGGAATCGTTCCGGACAATGAGGACTATTCTGGTGAAAAGACGCTTGAGATCATTGCGGACTGGAATCAGCGTGACATAATAATGCTTGTTTCCTGTTATCTCCGTTACGGTGAAATCCTTTCTGCCCGGCAGGCGGAACTGTCGTCCGCTACTGATTTCGCCATTGAAGACGGAGGTGCGGCGGACCGGACGGACGGTCTCCCAGCGGATTTTGTCTGGTTGCTGAAGATATACGGTGCCCTCGCTGACAATGTCCTCCGTCAGCATCGGGGAGTGTCTTTTCTGGGTAAAGTCCGCTTTAAGGCTGGGCTGGACGTTGACGCTGAGAATCCGGTCCAGCAGATCTTCCTGGGCAACCGCAGACAGACCCGGGAACAACAGCAAAGCGACTATGTATAATAACCTTCTTTTCATTTCGTGATAAGGATGCAGCCCAGGATGATCAGGAAAACACCGGCCCACTGGCCCGCAGTAACCGATTCGCGGAAGATGAACAACGCCGCAAGCATTCCGAAGATATAGCTGAGGCAGGACAGGGGATAAGCCACTCCGAAGGGATAATGCTTGAGGATGAACATCCACAGGACGGTCGCCAGTCCGAAAGAAATGCCGCAGCCAAGGAACCACCAGTTCGTAAGCTGGGCCCGGAAGAACCGCCATGTCCAGCTGAACGGTCCGGCTGCGGAAAGGGCTAATTTCAAAAGGACCTGTCCTCCGCAAAGGAAAAGACTCTGCAGGATTGCCAGGGGGATCAGTTTAGAATACATAGTCTCCGGAATTAAAAGGTGGCGTGATTTCTCTAATGGCGCCGGTCCCGTTGGCGGAAAGAACCATTGCTACAGCCCTGTCTTCCAATGTTATGCCAAAAGAACGCAAAGACTCTGCGTAAAGGGGCTCTTCTTCATCGAACCAACCGACCAGCGCCGTTTCAATTTCTCCCGTGCGTATCTGCATCCAGGCGTCAAGCAGGGCGCTTTCCAGGGAGGAGCCACGGTGGGAATATGTGGTGTTATAACCGTGACAATTGAGATAAACTCCTATGACAGAGCTAATTGTGTTGTGTGTGGACTGCATGAAATGGATCGGGCGCATAGGTGCGTCGTCCAATGCCAGGACCGCTTTCAGGAAATCAACGGAATTCGTGACGCAGCCGAAATCGGTCGCCGTGATGATGGCTCCGGGAGTCTCGATTCCCGCCTGCCGCAGCGCCTCTTTGGAAGTCCATATCGCACGTTTCAACAAACGCCCCATCCGCCTGGCCTCCATGGGAGAAAGGACGCTTCGGAAATCCGGATCGTCCTTGCCGAGGCAGACAAGTGAATTAAGAAAGACCTTTTTATCGTTTGTCATAACGCGATAGTATCAAAGACGAATCATTCCCTCCGAATCCGAAAGAATTGCAGAGGACGTTGACGACAGGTTTTTGCTCGCCGGGCGTCGGGACGATGCAAGCCGGATCGGGCGTGGTGAAATTGAGTTGAGGGAAAACGATGCCCTCCTGGATGGCCAGCAGGCAGAAAACGGCTTCTATGGAACCGGATGCGCTCGTGGTGTGCCCCGTGTATGCCTTTGTGGATGAAATGGGAGGCAGATTGTCACCGAAGACCCGGCACAGAGCCGCGCTTTCAGAAGCGTCATTGTTGACTGTGCCCGTTCCGTGGGCGTTGACATAGTCGATATCCGCTGCGGTCAGGCCGGAATCCGTCAGGGCTTTTCCCATGGCGAGGAACGCCCCTTCCCCATTCTCGGATGATGCCGTCTGATGGAATGCGTCGCAGGCATTTCCGCCGCCGCTGACAATCCCCAGGACCTGGGCTTCCCGGCTTAAAGCCGCCGATTCTTTTTCCAAAATCAGGTACGCGGC
Organism: uncultured Ruminococcus sp.; assembly: GCA_902783755.1. Lineage (GTDB taxonomy): Bacteria > Bacillota > Clostridia > Oscillospirales > CAG-272 > UMGS1696. Next base: position 3,768 of record CACZSC010000279.1, read on the forward strand.
TCCTTCACCGAGATTCAGGCCGGCGCGGGAGGCATCGAACGGGCAGCAAGGCTTGTCATCCAGGATCATCAGCGAGTTGAAACCGTTGAGATGGAAGTTGGACAGGGCCTCGGCCCCGCCGACGGCCACCCTGTCGTAAAGGCCGTTCCTGATCAGGTTGGCACCGAACAATATGGCATTCAACGCTGACGAGCATGCCGTGGACACCGTGGTCGAAGATGAGATCACGCTGAACCGGGAGGCGATCGCTTCCGTTGAGGCGCCCCAGTCGTGGTACTTTGAAAACGACGGGAAACACTTCTCTGTCAGGTCCATTCCGCCGACGGTCGTTCCGGAGACAAGGGGGAATGGTTCAATCTTGCCTTCCGACAGGAGACAGGCCTGTTTCAACGCCTCCTGAAGGGCCATGATGCCCAGAAGGGAAGATCTGGGAAATCCTTCGCTCAAACCGAGCCGTTCGCATAGCCATTCATTCGGGAACGGGACTTCTCCGACCAGTTTGTCTTTAAGGGACGTCGAAAGGAAACGGACGGGAGCGATACCTGTCCTGCATGCCTTGAGGGCGGCAAGATTATCAGCCTTGCCGCAGCCAAGGGCGCTGACGACACCCGCGCCTGTTATGACAATCCTTTCTTTCACTTTGTCCTGTGGGCGGCAACGTATTCCGCGATAACGGCAAAACTCTGGAACACCTTCTTTCCTTCCATCGGGGAGGAAAGGCGGATGCCATAATTCTTCTCAAGAAGGATCAGCAGCTCCAGTACATCGATTGAATCCAGCCCGATACCTTCGGCCCCGAACAAAGGGGCGTGATCGTCGATATCTTCGGGAGTCATTCCCTCAAGATTTAGGGTCTCGATGACCTTCAGCTTCAACTCTCGGATTAAATCTTCCATAACAAGTTACTGTTTTTCAATTAATGATACCTGGCATGTCCAGTCGGTTTCAGTCCTGCAGTCGATCCAGGCGACGACAGCTGACGTTGTCGTGCGGTCCTGAAAGACGTTTTCGACGATGGACATGATTCTCTCAAAATCAAATTCTTCTATAATGAATGCGGAGGTTTCGCCTTCGTAATGGTTCCTTATGGCAATCTCTCCGCTAACGATGTTCGGAAGCGTGTATACGAACAGGGCCGGGGAAGGATAGTCGTCGATGGTCCCGGAATAGTGCCGGTCGTTGCATTCGCAGCCGAAACGGCTGAAAGTGAGGACGGCGCGGTCTTCACGGGGAACAAAACGGCCGGTATCTGGTTTCAGCAGCAATTCCGTCCCCAGGAAACCGAGTTTGCAGAGGATGTCCATTTTGAAGAACTTCATATAGTCTCCTGCAAGTTCCCTGTACAATGCGGTCAAATCAGATCCGGCAGGAATGCTTACCGTGCGTACGACTTTCATGACAGGCCTCCTTTTTTGAACAACAATGCGCCGTTGACTCCTCCGAAACCCGACAGCAGCTTGATGAAAGCCCTTCCTTCACAAGGCTGCGCGGATGCGGAAACCCTGATGGGACGGGACACCCCGAGGGCGGAGAATCCTTTGGTGGGAAGCACTGTTCCGTCCTCGCACTCGAAAATGGAAATGATTGATTCGAGGACTCCTGCAGCTCCCATCGTGTGGCCAAAGTATCCTTTTAGGCTGTTAACGGGAACATCTCCAAGCCCCGCACGATGAAGAGCGACGGCTTCCATCTCGTCGTTGAATAACGTTGAGGTTCCGTGGACGTTCACAAAGGAAATCTCTCCGGTGCCGATGGATTCCAAAACGTAACGGAGCGCCTTGTAACTGCCTTCTCCGGTTCTCGAGGGGCTGGATATGTGGTAGGCGTCATTGCGGACGGCCCCGTCGGCGACCTCCCATCCGTCTTCAGAAAACCCGAGGACAATGGCCGCCGCGGCCTCTCCCAGGTTCAACCCGTCCCTGGACTCGTCGAATGGCCTGCACGGAGACGAAGAAACGGTCTTTAACGCATTGAATCCGGACGCGATGAAGCGTGACTGGACTTCGACCCCTATGACGACGACGTTGTCAAACTTCCCGGAAAGGAGGGTGCGCCGTCCTTGTAAAATTGCATCAAGTCCTGAGATACAGGCATTTGAGACAACAAGAGGTGGGTTGGGATTATGGAAATAAGAAGCTATCCTTCTGGCGGATTCCGCAATTGAATATTTTTTTTCGTCGGACCCCAGCGATTCTATATTTCCTTTAATCGTTGAAAGGATAAAAAGAACCCTTGGCGAGGCAGGATCTATACCGGAAGATTCGACAGCCTGGGAAGCGGCTTTTATGCTTATGGTATCAAAAAAAGAATAACCGTCCAGGACGGACCGGTCTTCAAACAGGGAGAAAACCCCGTTGGGTCCCAAAGGAGAGTCCGGAGCGACAGGCCGTAATGCGGATTTCCCCTCCCGGACGGCCTCATATGTTAGGGATGCCGTCTGTCCGAGAGGTGTAAGAGCACCAAAACCAAGACAAGCTACCCTATCCTTCATCCTTGATGACAGTTTTAATCTGGGCTTCCGCAATCCTCTCTCCGCGGCAGGATACTTCAATCCTAGCCAGGCTGATGCCCATCATTTCGTGAAGTAGACGCACTTCCGTAGTCAGTATGTCCCCGGTTTGGGGATGACGGGAAAGGGAAAAGTCCCTGACCTGGCCGAGCATGCCTATCTGAATGGGGATGTGGAGGATATATTTGGAAATGTAACCGACTCTCGCCGCCATTGACTGGGCCATGTGCTCCATGACTCCGGCAGCGCTCAGGACGTTGCCGTCCATCATCAGACCATCCGCGGGAACTGTATACTGTACGACGGTTTTGTCTTCATCGTAAGAGACGATCCTGTCAATGAAAACGAACGGAGGCTGCTGAAGAAGAACGTCTTTTGAAAGAACCGGAGTAAATGTCGTCATGCCCAGAAATCATAAAAGTTATACCATTGGGCAGGATACTTCCTGACGATATTTTCCAGGTGTCCGGCATAGGCGTCGCAAAGGGCCTGGATTGCATCGGCCCGGGAAAGCCCCTTTGTGTCGGGCAGATGGAAAACGAAAGCCTTGTATTTGTAAAGGCTCTCCTTCATTACGAAGACAGGGACGACCGGCAGTCCCCTCTGGACCGCAATAAGGAACGGCCCGGCAGGGAAAGAGGCCTTTTGTCCGAAGAAAACGCTTTGGACGGTCCGTTCGGTTCCGAAAACCCGGTCTCCGTGGATGGATACTATTTCTCCTTTTTCCAGAGCGTTGTTGATGGCAAAGATATGAGACAGGTCGCTCTGTATCGGAATCATCTGGATGTTCGTTTCTGAAAAGCAGTCCTTACGGCCTTCCATAACGGTTTCAGTTTCACCGGCATACACCAGGGCGTTGATCTTTTTCGACGCCGTTAGGGAATAGCCCGCCAGTTCGTAATTGCCCACGTGGGAACTCAACATTACGAAGCCGGTGTCATCGCTGCAGAGAGCGTCGAAAGCATCCTTGCCTTCAGTCTCGACCTCAAAGGTTTTTCCGGCATAGGCGGCGAACCTGTCTATTACAACCTTTCCGAGATTGTACTCATTGACGAAGGTCATGAAGAAAGACTTCACCGCTCCATATCCTATCCTTTTCCTGAAGAATCGGTATGAATCTTTGAAACCATTGGCAAACAGGATGTAGAACGGGATGGTCAGGGACATTACGACATAAATGCACCGCAAAGGGGACACGCGGATAATCTGGATGAGCTTACGCTGCATCCAGGGAGTTCCGTCCGTTTTGCCTTTCCAAGCCCGGTTCAACTCCTTAGCCAAGTTTTTCTAAAATAAAGTTGCAAAAAGCGTCGAATGTTTTCAGCTGCTTGAAGTCCTCCGGCTTCATTTTAAACCCGAATTCCCTGTCAACCAGTACGACGACGTCGACAATCTCGAGGGAATCGATACCCAGATCCTCTTTGAGACGGGAATAGCCATGGATCTTGTCCTCCTCTATTTCGAGTTCATTTACAAGGAAGTCAATTACTTTTTTCTGAATTTCGTTCAAAGTCATCTTATGTTCACTTTTTTACAAATCAAAATACTGTGTCCCTGCCCAAGGCCGTCGTGGATGGACTCTACTTCCAGGGAAGCGGAGTTGATGAGACGGATCATGTCATCGGAATGGTACATCTTCGAATTTCCGTTCGCCATAGCGGTGAAATAGAGGGATGTCATTGTCAGGCAGAAAGCGGCCGGCTCAAAGCGCTGGCGGTCCCAGAATGTCTCCATTATACAAAGCCTGGTTCCCTCATGCATTATGGCTGAAATACGGGAAAGGATGGAGAGGACCTCGTCTTCGGAGAAGCAGTCCAGGAACTGGCTCATCCAGATCACGTCAGGAGAAAGCGGGTCGGGAAAGACCGCGTCGGGATCGAGCATGTTCATCGGGCAACCGTGAATCCTGTCCGCCCCGGGAAGTCCGGAAACGGCTTTCCTCATCATTTCCAATTGCTGGGGCAGGTCAACGATGGTTACCTCGACAGCGGGGTCGTAGCCGACACATTTCCGCGCCCACAGACCGGTATTGCCGCCGACGTCAAGGATGCTGGACGGGTGCAATGAAAAAACGATGTCCAGAGCTTCGTCAAAAGAACTGTTGGAATAAAAATGGTCGAATCCGAACCAGCTGCTCTTGACCTGTTCCGGCAACGAGGAGAGCGCCTCATAAATGGTCGGCCAGTCCCCGAAATGCTTCAGTCCTGCAGGGCGGCTTTCTTTCAGGGCCTCTTCCAGATGGAAGAATCCTTCGTAATTCACGTCATGTACGAAATCGACATTGACCCGGGTCGCCGGATCGTTGAGGAAAAACCATCCGACCTTGGAGAGGGTGTAAGTGTCTTTCTCCGGATTGACGAGGATCGTACCTATCGAGAGGGAGGCCTCCAGGAGCACTTTAACCGCATAAGTGCTCAATGACGTCGCAGCGGAGATCTCCTCCTGGGTCATTTCCTTCTCCCTCAGCAAATCCAGGATGCCGTACTTGAGCATCAAACGGCTGACTTGGAAAACGATGGGGCCGAAAGCGATGAATTCGGCAGAGCGCTGGGCTTCCCGCGCAGTCAGATTATCTTGTGAATATGCTTTGGCTAAATTGGGAAAAAGATTCATACTACCAAATTCTTGTCCAGACAACAAAGATGACCTTTTTTTATTAAAATAACAAGATTGTGCCCTGCGCGCGGCTGTACGGGGCACTTGAATTAATTGTATGAAAAAATAACGATTCAGTTGTTTAAATGCTTATATTTGCATGATAACTGTTTCGTATGGTCCCCCTGGAAATATTCGGCTTCCTGAACCTGTCGCTGACGGACATCCTGGACATCCTGATGGTGGCCTTCATAATCTATTA
>CACZSC010000280.1 GCA_902783755.1 uncultured Ruminococcus sp.
CATGACTGTCCTGTGAGTACTGTTGTTGAAGCTTCCTCCCGCGATTATGACAGGAAGCAGGGAAGGATCCATCTCCTCCGTCATTCCGGCGAAAGCAGTTGCCGAGTCCTCTTTTTCCGTGTGATCCAGCAAGCGCCCCGTAAGGGCGGTCATCTCGGAGATCCTGTTCTGGTAATAATCCCCGATATCCCTGTCTCCCAGATCCTTTTCAGACTGTTCCTTTTTCTTTGAAAAGACCGACAAGCTCTCACGCAGGATTCCGTCTTCCGCCCTGCGCATCTTCCGCATGTCCTCCCTTGAAAGGTCAAGAAGCCGTTCCAGGGAGAGCTGCTCATCGATGGAGCCGGTGCCGTAGAGGGCGCAGCCATCGGTCCCCTGGACACACCGTACCCCTGCTTTCAGGTACTGTTTCAGTGGGTGGGATTCGATGTTGCTGAGGTTGTTGAGCCTTACGTTTGAGGTTATCTGGAATTCAAGAACTACTCTGTTCTTTGTTATAAGATCCAGCAGATGGCGTCCTTTCGGCGTCTTCAGGTTCGATGTGTAAAGCCCGTGACCGACTCTTATGACGGGAGGCTTTTCGTTCTTTTTCAGACAGGAAGTGACGCATTCTATGCTGTTGAGTACGTTGTCACGGAGACTGTCGTTCTCACCGGCGTGGATCCTTATGACGAACCCCGGATTGTCCCTTGCGATGGAGACTATCTCCTTTATGACAGGAGCGAGTTCCCTTATGTCGTTGATCTCTTCTCCGATTATGTCGGAACCGGCCACGTACGGGTCGGGGGCAACGGCTCTCAGGACTGCTAGATTCTCTCTAAGATAGTTTTCCGGAGTGATGCTGTCCTTAACTATGGTGAGAGGGATGCGTCTGATACCGGCCAGGAATCTTATCGTGACCCCGGTATCGGCCTGGATATGAGGCATCACTTCATGGACCTGTTTCAGCATCCCGGCTGCGGAGTCCTTTTTCACGAGGGTAGTGTCCGTGATTTCGGTGTATCTGACGCCCTGGCTTTCAAAGCTCCTTCCTATCCAGAGCAGCTTGTCCTGGAAAAGGGTGTTGTTCCCGTACTGCTCCGTTTTATGGTCTTTGATCATCTTCTCAAGTGCAGACTCAATGTCCTTGTCGCCGATCCTGTCCGCATGCAGAAGTTCGATCTTTTTCCCGTAGGCTGTCCCTTTGGTGAAGACGTATCTGTACAGATATACTTTTTCAAGGTTGGAAAAAACGGCCTGTCCGTCTTTCAGTACGGAAAGAGAGGCCCGGATCCTGGGGATGTTGTATGTAGCGTTCTTTGTATTGTTCAGTATGAGGTCGGCGAAATTGATGAACGTGTTGTCGTCAATCTTCCTGTCCAGATACTTTCCGGTGAGGCCGCTGTCCTCAAAAAGCTTCTCGGTCTTGCGCCTTCTCGCTGCAAGCCCCTCGGACTGTTTTTTCGTGCATTTCAGGCCGAGCTTCTTTATGTAATAGAGAGGATATCTGATCTGGTGGTATATGCCCAGGGCGATCAGAATGTCAGGGGACAGGTTGCCGTTCATATGTGTGTGGAGGTCTGTCCTGAATTTGCAGTCGCTGAATATATATGTCTTGATGACGGTGTTCCGTATATCGAGATTGTAATCCTTGGTCTGGCTCATAAGGGTCTTCGATATCGCCGGGATCGAAGCCTTCATCTCGATACGTCCGTCCGGATATATGTTGGCGACTTTGGTCCCCGCCAGCCTGAATATGTATATCGTCTCGTTGTATGCGTTTATGTAGCAGGGGACCGTGCCCCGTATGACCTGGTTCCCGTGCTTTCTGCTTGTGAGCTGCAGGCCGCAGAGTTTTGCAATGTTTGATATGAGGTTCCCGGTGCTGTGATTGGGCGTGGAAAGGGTATATGTCATCGTGCCGCCTTCAAGGTCCAGATCTACGATGATATCTTTTTCCCTGTCGAGATAAAACCTTCCGAAAAACATTGCGCACCTCACAAAGATCGCTTTTTCATATTATATCCGAACAACGACCCGTTTTCAACCAAAAACGGCGGCCTCATCTCCGAAAAAAGGATCCCGGCTGCTGTCGGGATCCCAGATCAGATTGTGATATTCAGATTTCAGTTCAGTTCGAATTCCATGACGACCGGATTGTGGTCGGAGCAAACGAAATCGAAGTCCACGCATTTGAAGCTCTTAACGGTTATATTCGATGACACGATGAA
>CACZSC010000281.1 GCA_902783755.1 uncultured Ruminococcus sp.
CGCCTTTTCGGGAGAGGGAAAATCGACCATCTGGTTCGATCTTGCCGTATCTCTCACGGAGCTCGGAAAGTCCGTGCTGTTCATCGATTGTGACCTTCGAAAGTCTCAGATGCTGGAAAGGGTGAACGGGTTCGAACCGTCCCGCGGTCTGTCCCACTTCCTTTCGGGACAGTGCTATCTGGAGGACTGTCTGTTCAGCACCAATGTGGAGAACATGTACATGATCTTCAGCGGAAGCATTCCCCCGAATCCGTCGGAGCTCCTCTCGACCCAGGCCATGAAGGACCTGATCGAGATCGCGAGGAAGAACTTCGATTATGTGCTCCTGGACTGCCCGCCCATAGGTATGGTGGTGGACGCTGCCGTCATCGGGCAGGAGTGCGACGGGTCGATGATAATCATCGAATCCGGGGAAGTGAAATATCGCCTTGCGCAGGAAGTGGTGTCCAAGATGAAGGCTACCGGGAAACCGGTGCTCGGAGTCGTGCTGAACAAGGTGGACAGGCATAAATCCGGCAAGTATTACGGCAGGTATTACGGAAAGAAGTATAAGGGCTACTATTGATACACATATATGTGTATTCAGTGGAAATGGCCCTATGTAATTATATGAAACCGTCGCTCATGCTCGTCGACAGGCGCGCGGCATGAAAGGGACGGCGGACAGATGAAGTATCGAACGGGACGTTTTTACGCCCCGGTGGCGAAGCCATGTCTTTTTATATCGGAAAAACATTATGTGGTATGTGATCTGGACCTTCTCGGGAAAAGAGGAAAGACTGCGATCGGCGGTCGAGAAGAACGTTCCTTCTGATGCCTATAACAGATGCGCCATACCGAAAAGAAAGATCAAAAAGCGCATCAGAGGAAAGTGGGAGAGCGTGGAACAGAGGCTCTTTCCTTCCTATGTCTTCGTGGAGACGGAGGATATAGGGAGGTTCAACGATGAGCTGAGAAAGATTCATGGTTTTTCAGTGATACTTCACAATGAGGACGACTATTACTGTCCCCTCAGCAGGGACGAAGAGCATTTCCTTCTGAGCCTCATAGGGCTTGGCGAAACGGTCGAGGAGTCCATAGGCATAAAGGAAGGAAGCGAGATAGTAGTCATAAGCGGCCCGCTTGTTGGGATGGAAGGACAGATTAGAAAGATAGACAGACACAAGCGCATCGCGATACTCGAGATGGAGCTTTTCAGCAGGAAGGCGGAAGTAAAGGTCTCACTTGAACTGCTAGATAAAAAGATATAGAACGGATAGAAGAGGGTAAGGTAGGTTTTATGAGTCAGACCGAATCAAACAGGGAACATATAAGACAGGTCATTATAACGGTGATGAAACTGCTGCACTATACGGTAACGTGCGGCATTTTTTATTTATTCTGGCTCCTGTTCAGGTACGGGAGCTTCTCGGAAGCTTCGGAGATCGGATTCAGATATAACTATTTCGTGCTTCTGGGATACGGAGCCATACTGTTCTTTTTCAACAGGACATATAACTCATATCTACTGGGATATAACAGGATCAGGACGGTGGCATTTTCGGAGTTCCTGGCGCAGCTGCTGACGCTTCTTATAACTTATGCGGGGGTCTCAGTTGCCTGGAACAGACTGTATAATCCGCTGTGGTTCATACCCATGCTGTTCTGTCAGGGGATACTCGATATCCTGTGGTCATACTATGGGAACCTGATTTATTTCAAACTGTATCCCACAAAGAAGACCATTCTTATTTACAGAAATGAACTTGATAAGCAGAGATTCGGGTCCATAAAGGGAAAGCCTACGGAAAGACTGTACCGAATTGAAGAGGAACTCGAATATAAAGGGAACAGTTTCAGGGAGATAAGGGACAGGCTGGAAGGTTATGAAGCTGTTTTTGTGGCCGGAGTGAATGCCAGATGCCGGAACGGGATCGCTAAATACTTCAAGGAGATGAATATCACCGGATTTTTCCTGCCTCATGTAGGAGACGTGATCATGCTGGTGGCGACGCACATACAGTCATTCGACTCGCCGGTCATGTATCTGACAAGGACCCATTTAAGGCCGGAATACCTGTTTA
>CACZSC010000282.1 GCA_902783755.1 uncultured Ruminococcus sp.
CACGGGACCGCCGCCGTAGTATTTTATGATGGTCTCGATCATCTTTCTGTCGGTGCTGTCAAGGCCCAGATCGTCTATGTCCAGCATCTTCAGCGCTTCCTTCGTTATCTTGAGGTTGACCTTCCCGTTGCCCTCCACCTGGGCGTAGTCCCGGACCCTCTTGAGAAGGCGGTTCGCGATCCTGGGGGTGCCCCTGGAGCGGGATGCGATCTCGGAGGCGGCGTCATGGTCGATGGGGACATCGAGTATGGAAGCGGAGCGCTTCACGATCTTCATGAGCTCTTCCGGGGTATACATGTCGAGCCTCATCTGGACGCCGAAACGGTCACGGAGCGGCCGAGAAAGCTGGCCGGCTCTGGTGGTGGCGCCTATAAGGGTGAAGTGGGCGAGGGGGAGCCGTATGCTTTTCGCAGACGGGCCCTTTCCTATCATGATGTCCACTTCGAAGTCCTCCATGGCCGGGTACAGGATCTCCTCTATGTTGCGGGACATCCTGTGGATCTCGTCGATGAACAGCACGTCCCCCTCTCCGAGATTGGACAGCAGGGCCACGAGGTCGCCGCTCTTGTCTATGGCGGGACCTGAGGTTATCCTCATGTTCACGCCCATCTCCGCCGCGATTATGGTGGCGAGAGTGGTCTTGCCGAGGCCCGGAGGTCCGTACAGCAGCACATGCTCGATGCCTTCACCCCGGAGCTTGGCGGCGTTTATGAGGATCCTGAGATTGTCTTTGGCCTTTGCCTGGCCAACGTACTCGTCGAGGGTGCGGGGCCTCAGGGATATCTCGTTCTCCCTGTCCTCCTCGGTGAAGCCCGAGGACATTATCCGGTTCTCAAAATCGAATTCGCTCGTATCCATAAATCACCTAAATATTCTTCACAAGCACGGCCAGAGCCTGCTTTATTATCTCTTCCACTTCCAGATCTCCGTCCACGAACCTCATGGCCGAGGCGATCTCGGATTTCGAGTATCCCAGGGCCGAAAGGGCGCTCTGCACGTCTCCCATCTTTCCCGAAAGGGGCGCGGACTGGACCTTCTGGTCCGGTCTGCCGCCGGAGGGGGCTGAAAGGTAGATGTTAAGCTTGTCCTTCAGTTCCAGCACCACACGGGCCGCGGTCTTGGGCCCTATTCCCTGGGCCTGGGAGATGGATTTTGCATCTCCGGCATATACCGCCTGGGCGAGGGAGGACGGAGTGAAAACGGACAGTATGGATATGGCGGCTCTCGGACCTATGCCGGACACTCCTATGAGGGTCCTGAAGGTGTCCAGCTCGTCCCGGCCTGAGAAGCCGAAGAGCTCCACCGCATCCTCCCTGACCGCCAGATGCGTGTATATCCTCACCGGGTCTCCCGCCAGCTTCAGCCCGTCTGCTTCGAACACCGGGGCCGGAAGCTTCGAGAGGGTATGGGAGGTCACCGTGACCCTGTAGCCCACGCCCGCGCATTCGATGACGGCCGCTGACGCCGTATAGTTGATCTCAAGGACTCTGCCGTAAAGGGTTTCTATCATCGGAAGTTCTCCTGAAATTGTTTTCGGTTTCTGTATTGGCGGACCGGATGTACCGGAAACATCGCCTATTTCTCCGTTCCGCCGTCTTCAGTACGGTCTGCGTTGTTCATGGCTTCCATGATCTCGTCGATGGTGATGACCTTCTGTTCCTCCGGCCTTTCCGCGGGGGCTGCTTCCCGCCCGGGCCTGCCTTCGGGCGCTCCCGAGGGAGCTGTTTCCGGCGCCGACGGGCGGCGTCTTTCCGGCCTTCTTTCCGGAGCGGGTCCGGGGGTCCTGTCAGCTTCGGCTGCAGGTCGCTCCTCATCCGCCGGCTTTTCGTCGGGCGCGGGAGCGTCTTCCGGGACCGGGCCTTCCTCTTCAACGCCGCCTGCCATGAAGGCTTCGTCGCATATGAGAAGGTCGGGCCCCCTGCCGTCTTTGTTGAACCAGGATCCGCCCTTCAGTTTGGTTATGACCAGATAAGCCGCGCAAAGCAGGATGAATATGCCGAGGCAGATCAGGGTGATGGTGACGCCTGTCCTGATGCAATCGGGCTCGTAGCTGAAGGTTATCTCGTGATGTCCCGGGGTTATTGTGAAGGCTATGAGGCTTTCGTCGAGGACCGCTATCTTCTGGACTTCCTTGCCGTCCACTGTCACTTTCCATCCCTCGTCATAGGGGATGGTGGTGAACATCAGGGTATCGCCCTGCGGAACGTCCACGGTGCCCTTTATGAAGTTGTCCTGCTCGGACTCGGCCTGCATCACGCCGTCCGCAAGAAGGGCGGCGGCTCTTTCGAATTCCTCAGAATCGAAATACCAGAAATAGCTGACTCCGGACCTTATGTAGAGGGAATCCTTCTTCATCTGCAGCTCGAGCTTGATCTTCTCGCCGGGCTTGAAGGTGCCCAGTTCCCTTATGGAGAAGTCTTTCTGCTCGAAGAAGTTGCCTAACTTCACTCCGTTCAGGTAGAGCGTGACTTCTCTCGGATATTCCGACGGGAAGTATACGTATATGGGTTTCTTTGAGTCCACGTTCACCGTGTACGTGACGGTGCCCTTGTCGCCGGAACCGTCGGTCTTCCAGCCCTTGTGGCCGGTTGTGGTGACCGATCTCGTTCCGCTTGACTCTGTGGACTCGAGATATGCCTTGGTCCAGACCCGGATGTCCTCACCGGTCATGGCCGACAGCAGCTCGTTCATATATGTGAACGGATCCTTGTATTCTTCATACGAGCCGTCCGGGAGAGGCTCGAAGGGCAGATCGTAGAAGGCGGCGTTTTCATTCGTCGAGAAGGCGAAGCCCAGGGAATACGGGTTCTTGTATATGTCCAGCCCGTCCTCCGTGGTGCCTATCTTGCGGTAGAGCTCGTGTATGTAGCTCATGACGTTCTTCTTGTCGCTCTCGTCGGCGACGATGTATTTCACGCCGAAGAGAGCATCGGTCACTGCCGTGGCTCCCGAATAGAATGACCAGTGTGAACGGCTGGCGTAGCCGAATTTCTGGAGCAGCTCTATGACCTTTGCGTTCAGGGTGCTGGTGGAGTTGGTGAGACCGTTCAGATCGAGGGCGTAGTTGTCGTTCTTGTTGCGGTGCACCAGTTTCTCGGCTCTGTAGAATCCGTCGTCAGTCTCCTTTATATAATCCGCTGCGGTCTTGTACTTGGCGAAGAACTCGACATAGGATTCTCTCGTGGAATATACCACGTCCTCGTCCAGGCTGTAAAGCATGAGGATGCCGTTGGCCACGAGCTCCGCACAGGTCAGTATGCACAGGACCAGGGATATGACCCTCCGCCTGAATGTACCGGGACCGGAACTCGCGTAGGCCGCGCAGATGGCGCATATGACGGCCAGCAGTATCAGGGAAGGCCACACCGACCCGAAATCGGGCAGGTATTCGTATCCTATCTTGTCGAGGATCACCAGGGCCACGCCCCAGAAGGCGGCTGAGATGATCACTGGCCTGAATCCTATGTCCTTGAGGTTCCTGAAGGCGTCCACCGCCATGATGATGACGATGCCCACGAACATGAAGGCGAACCTGGCGTTGAGCCAGTTGGGCCTCTGGAATCCGTGCCAGATGAAATCCAGGTCGTTGAGATTGAAGCTCACTATGAACAGGAGCAGCACGGAACCGAATCCGATCTTGCGCCTCAGTGATATGCGCTTTGAGAAGAAATACAGCGGGGCCAGCACCAGGGCCGCCGTGCCGCAGAAGATGAAGGGAGCGCCCTCCGGTCTTACTGTGTCATAGGATCCGAAGTAGGACTTCGCCATTATGTCAGCGTAGTCGAACAGCTGCTTCGGTGTCCAGTCCGGTGTGGAGAATTCCAGTTTGCCGAAGGACAGGGAATAGTATGTAGGCAGGATTATGACCGCCGAGATCCCGATGGCCAGGGCCGAAGCGACCAGTATGGTGCCGGTGGTCCTGAGGAAGTGCAGCTTCTTGCCGCCCGGGTTCCTTTCCTCCTTCGACAGCATGAAGTATCTGGCAAAATACCAGATTATGACGAACAGGCACATCATGTACCCGATATAGAAGTTCGATATGACGGCGTACGCCAGCACGATGGTGAACATCATGAACCTGCCCTTGCAGATCAGCTCGTCCATGGCGTAGATGATCAGGGGAAGGGCGATCAGGTTGTCCAGCCACATGTGGTTGTGCTGCATCACTATGGCGAAGGAGCACAGGGCGTACATGGAAGAGAACATGATCATCTGGCTCAGCTTCATGTTCCTGGTCTTCCTGAGGAAGAAGCCGAAGGCCATGCCGCAGCATCCGGTCTTCAGAAGGAGTATCAGGTGGATCGCCTCAGTGATGTTCTCCTTCGGGAACAGGGCCACGATCAGGGAGAAGGGGCTCGAGAGATAGTAGGCGAATATGCCGAGGAACTCTCCGCCAAGGTTGCGGTTGAAAGAGTATATGATGGATTCACCGTCTAGGAGGATCCCCCTGAGCTTCTCAAGATAATATATGTACTGGGCGTTCAGGTCCAGCACCAGCACGGACTCCTTGCCGAAAGGCCATACTCCCAGGCCCGCGTAGATCACGAACATGGCAAAGAAGGGCACGGCAAAACAGAAGAGCAGCGTCTTCCACATCTTCACGTCCGCGCCGGGCTTCGTCTCGTCCGTCCTGAGCAGTCCGTCTTTACTTTTTGCAAAAATCCTGCTCAGCAGTCCAGATCTTTCTTCTCTTCCGAACATACTAATCTCCGTTTCCCGCGCCGCTTTCCGGGTGCGTGATCTTTTTTATCGCTTTTTCGAGCTTTTCCCTGGGAACTGTCAGGTCCCGTCCGCATCCCTCGCAGACGATCCTGATGTCGCTCCCCGTGCGGAGCACTCGGAAATCGAAGCTGCCGCAGGGATGTTTCTTTTTCAGCCTGAGCGTGTCGCCAACGCTTATCTTCGGAATGTTCACGTTTTCCTCGCTTATGTGTTCTGGCGCATGATCTCGTAGGAGAGCATCGCCGCTGCCGCGGAGGCTGAAAGGGAGCCTCTGAACCCCCGGGCGTAATCAATTCTGACCACCAGGTCCGCCGAGGCAGTCACCTGCGAGGATATGCCGCGCTTCTCGCCGCCTATCACCAGCAGGAGCGGCCTTGAAAGATCGGCCTCATGGCAGGGCACCGAGTCCCTGATGCCGGCGCAGACTGTCCTGTAACCCCTGCTTTTCAAAAGCCCGCACGCCTCTTCCGGCTCCGCCGTCACGGCGCGGATCAGCTCCGAGGTGCCGGCTGACGCCTTCATGACCGTGGAGGCTGCCGACATCCAGTTCCGTTCCCTCATGACGAGGCAGTCGCAGCCGCACAGGTAGAGGGATCTTACGGCATCCCCGAAATTGAATGGATCCTCTATGCCTTCAAGCATCGCGAAGAACCCTTTCTCCGGTATCTCCGCATCTCTCAGTGCGGGGAAGGTCCTTTCTGAGACCTCGGCCGCGATGCCGCCGTGGGTCTTTCCTTCGGTCAGGGAAGCGAATTCCCCGGCGCCGAGACGCTCGAGCCGGAATCCGAACTCCCCGCTCACGGATGTGAGCCATCTTATGTCCGCGGCCCTCTTTACGGCCCGTTCGCTGTCTATGAATATCCTGCTTATCTTCCGGTCGCTGCCGTTCTCCCGTATGGCCTTTATGACGGCCCGAACCGATGTCATTCCCTCGATGATCATTGCTTACCTTGCCGCGTTCATCTTGAGGTATGCGTTGATGAAGCCGTCTATCTCTCCGTCCATCACCGCCTGGATGTT
Organism: uncultured Ruminococcus sp.; assembly: GCA_902783755.1. Lineage (GTDB taxonomy): Bacteria > Bacillota > Clostridia > Oscillospirales > CAG-272 > UMGS1696. Next base: position 5,743 of record CACZSC010000282.1, read on the forward strand.
GCCGTCCTCGTATCCGGTCCTGGTGTCCTTGGCCAGGGTATATGGCATGAACACGTAGGATCTGATCTGGGCGCCCCACTCTATCTTGGTCTTTATGCCCTTTATGTCGTCGATCTTGTCAAGCTTTTCCCGTTCCTTGATCTCAAGGAGCTTGGCCTTGAGCATCTTCATGGCCGTCTCCTTGTTCTGGAGCTGGCTGCGTTCGGTCTGGCAGCCCACCACGATGCCCGTGGGGATGTGGGTGATCCTGATGGCGGAGTCGGTCTTGTTGATGTGCTGGCCGCCGGCTCCCGATGAGCGGTGGGCAGTGATCTCAAGATCCTCTTCCTTTATCTCTATGTTGTTGTCATCGTCGAGCTCCGGCATCACCTCGACCGATGTGAAGGAGGTGTGCCTTCTGCCGGATGCGTCGAAGGGTGATATGCGGACCAGCCTGTGGACCCCGTTCTCGCCCTTCAGATATCCGTAGGCGTTGGGGCCTTCTATGAGGATCGTGGCGGACTTGAGGCCCGCCTCTTCGCCGTCAAGCCAGTCCAGGAGCTTCACGTTGTAGCCGTGGCGCTCCCCCCAGCGGGTGTACATGCGGTACAGCATCTGGGCCCAGTCCTGGGCCTCGGTGCCGCCGGCTCCCGGGTGGAACGAAAGGATCGCGTTGTTCGCGTCGTACTCGCCGGACAGCAGGACTTCTATCCTCTGCCTTTCCTCTTCCTTCTCTATGGCAGCCACGTCGGACTCGACTTCCTCCACCAGGGACTCGTCGTTTTCCTCTATGGCCAGCTCCGCCAGGGTGATGGCGTCCTCGAGCCGGTTTTCGAGGGCCTCGTAGTTGCTGATCTTGTCCTTGAGCCTCTTTATCTCCTTGAGGACCTTCCCGGAGTTCTCCTGGTCGTTCCAGAACTCGGGGGCCGTGGTGGTCTCCTCCATCTCCGTGACCGTTTTCCTCAGTTCATCTATCCTCAGAGCGCTTCCCAGCTCGGTTATGTCTTTCCTGAAATTCTCAAGCCTGTATTTGGCTTCCTCGAGAGCGATTATCAATGTCCTGTCCTCCGTTGTATCTTATTTGCCGTGATCCCGCCGTGCGCGGAGCCTAAAGCTCGTCGACCTGGGAGATCTGCTCCGCTATGTTTTCGGTCTTCAGTCTCCTGGGGGCCCTTTTCAGGGGATCGTACCTGAACTTCCTGCAGCACCCGGACGCCGAGATGACCCCTTTGGTGGAGCACAGCATGGTGTCGGGATCGCTCAGGGTCCTGGCCTCCTCGCAGTATTTGCAGAATCTTTCTATCTTTTCGTCTTTCACGGTCTCAACCTCACAACAATAATTCATTATATTATATACCGCAAGAGAAGGAAAAGCAACCTTGCCGAGCAATATTATCGGGTGTATAATATGGGAAGAAACACGAAGGGACGGTGAAGCCATGCTTGAGATCACTGAAAACACGAAACTGGCCGACATACTCAGGGAATACCCCTGGATCGCGGACGAGGCGGTGAGGCTGAGCGACCAGCTGAAGATCATAAACACGCCTCTCGGCAGGATGATCATCGCCAGGGCCAGGATATCGGACATATCGAAGAGGACCGGGTTCCCGCCTGAGCAGATCATCGGGAAGATCAACGAGGTGATCGCGGCATACGAGAGCCGGCAGCAGAACGGGTGACCGCCGGTTTTTTCGCCGTTCCGGTTTACTTTTCCCATGATTTGGGATATAATCTTCTCGGCAAAAATCTATGACTACAAGAGGTGTAAGCAATGAAAAAGACCATCGCATTTGTACTCGTGCTGGTGATGACCGCAGTGTCATCCATAGGCATATTCGCCGAAGGGCTGGAGAACTTCACCCAGAGGGACGAATACACTGACAGCGTGTTCAATGACGTGAAGGCAGACGACTGGTTCTACGA
>CACZSC010000283.1 GCA_902783755.1 uncultured Ruminococcus sp.
CCACCTGCCAGAAATGTATCCGTACAGGGGATATAGAGAATGTAGGAAAAACTGCCCGCCACGGAACCTTTTTTGAAATGCTGGGCAACTTTTCTTTTGGTGACTACTTTAAAAGAGAAGCCCTGAACTGGAGCTGGGAATTCCTTACCAGGGTCGTCGGACTTGATCCGGACCGTCTTTATCCTTCCGTATTTCTGGATGATGATGAAGCTTTTGATATCTGGAACAAAGAAATCGGAATACCGGCAGAACGCATTTTCCGTTTTGGCAAGGAAGACAACTTCTGGGAACACGGTGCAGGCCCCTGTGGTCCCTGTTCAGAGATCTATTATGACCGGGGCGAGAAATACGGCTGCGGCAAGCCCGGCTGTACCGTAGGCTGCGACTGCGACCGTTACATGGAAGTCTGGAACGATGTATTTACCCAGTTTGAAAATGACGGAAACGGCAATTACACTGAACTTTCCCAGAAAAATATCGATACCGGAATGGGACTTGAACGTCTGGCCGTAGTCGTTCAGGATGTGGATTCCATTTTTGATGTGGATACGATCTGCTCTCTCCGCACTCTGGTAACGACCATTGCAGGAAAAGAATACGGAAAAGTCTATAAGGATGATGTTTCCATCCGTCTGATCACAGATCATATCCGCTCCGCGACATTTATGATCTCTGACGGAATTATGCCGACAAACGAGGGCAGAGGCTATGTCCTTCGCCGACTGATCAGAAGGGCGGCCCGGCACGGACGTCTTCTCGGTATTAAGGGAACCTTCCTTGCGACTTTAAGCGAAGAAGTCATCAGAGGCTCAAAAGACGGCTATCCGGAACTGGAAGAAAAAAGAGAATTCATTCTCAAGGTTCTGACTAACGAAGAGAACCAGTTTAACAAAACCATCGACCAGGGTCTTCGTATTCTCAGTGATCTTGAAGAGGATATGAAGAAAAACGATGTTAAGGTCCTCTCAGGAGCAAATGCTTTCCGGCTTTATGATACCTTTGGATTCCCGCTGGATCTGACAAAGGAGATTCTGGAAGAGAAAGGCTACGAGATCGATGAGGACGGCTTCCATGCCTCCATGGAAGAACAGAGAGTAAAAGCCCGTACCGCCCGTGAAGTGACGAACTACATGGGTGCGGATGCCACTGTTTATGACAGCATTGATCCCTCTGTCACGACGGAATTTGATGGTTATGACAGACTTTCCGATACTTCTGTTATTACGGTTCTCACGACTGAGGAGGAAATCGTTGACTCTCTTATGGAAGGCCAGAAGGGTACTGTATTTGTTGAGAAGACGCCTTTCTATGCCACCATGGGCGGCCAGACAGGCGACACCGGCATTATTTTCTCCTTGAACGGCAGATTTGTAGTAGAAGATACGATCAAACTCCGCGGCGGAAAGTTCGGTCATGTAGGCTATATGGAATCCGGGATCCTTTCTGTAAAGGACGAGGTAACACTATCTGTAAACGAGGCGGCAAGAAGAGCAACCGAAAAGAATCACAGTGCAACCCATCTTCTTCAGAAAGCTCTGAAGGAAGTTCTTGGTTCACATGTAGAACAGAAAGGCTCTCTTGTTATGCCCGAGCGTCTGCGTTTTGACTTTGCTCATTTCCAGGCAATGACCCCTGAAGAACTCACAAAGGTAGAAGAGCTGGTGAATCAGGAGATCCAGGCGGATCTGCCGGTGAGAACCGATATTATGGGGATTGAAGACGCCAAAAAGTCCGGTGCCATGGCCCTTTTCGGAGAAAAATACGGCGACACGGTGCGTGTGGTCAGCATGGGAGATTTCTCCAAAGAGCTCTGCGGTGGTACTCATGTAAAAAATACGGGAAGTATTCTGCTGTTCAAGATCATCTCCGAATCCGGAATTGCAGCCGGCGTGCGCCGGATCGAAGCACTGACGGGAAATGGTGTTCTTACCTATTATAAAGAACAGGAAGAAGCACTGAAAGAAGCAGCAAAAGCTCTTAAGGCCTCCCCCAATGAACTGCTTGACAAGATCGTCCATCTTCAGAACGACCTGAAAGCTGCCCAGAGCGAAAACGAGTCTCTGAAGAGTAAACTTGCGAAAAACGCTCTTGGTGATGTCATGAATCAGGTGAAGGAAATTAAAGGCATAAAGCTTCTGGCTGCCCGTGTAGATAATGTGGATATGAACGGTCTCCGCGATCTGGGCGACCAGCTGAAGGAAAAACTGGGAGAAGGC
>CACZSC010000284.1 GCA_902783755.1 uncultured Ruminococcus sp.
GACATCACGGAGCCCACGCTTTCGGCGGTATCATATGATCCGACGAAGAAGCTGAGCGACATCGCCCTTTCGGGCGGATGGGAGTGGGTGGATCCCGACACGGTACCCACCGCATCCCAGAGCACCTACAGGGCAAAATACAGCGTGGACGATACCAACTTCAACTGGAGCGGAGTTCCCGGGTATGACTCCCAGAACCACTGCATCGTAAGGGACATCACGCTTGTGATCAACAAAGCTGAAGTGGCAGTCCCCGCAGTCCCGAGCAAGGCGTTCACCGGAACACCTCTGACCGCGGACGTGGCGACCAGCGATCTCTATACGATCACATCCAATCCGGGCGGAACAGCCGCCGGCGAATACAATGTGAACGTGAGACTGGTGGATCCCGACAACTACAAGTGGGCTGACAACGGCGACACAGGAAGATCCCTGATATTCAGGATCGTCGCGTGGGGCGAGCCCGTATGGACATGGGTGCCCGCTCTGACCGCAGCCACCGCGAAATTCTCCAACACGGCTGACGACGGAGCTGACCGCACCGAGGACGCGACCGTGACATCCGCTCTCAACGGCAGCGGAAAGATCGAGTTCACGGCAAAGGCAACGTTCCTCGGCACCGAGTACACCGATGTGAGACTTGCCGATCCCGTCAACGTGACATTCACTCTGGCTGAGGGCATCTCCTCAGTGAACATCTACTACAGCAATACGGCCACATCTCCCAGCGAGACCGGCGTGACAGCAGCTGTGGCAAGAGACGGCGCTACGGGATATCCCGCAACGGCCGGATCCGGACAGGTTAAGTTCGCTGTGGTGCTTGAACCCGGGTACACGTTCAGCGGAACATCAGCGATCTCCGTCACGGGCACATACGGAGCTGTGAACGACCTCTCGACTGCAAGCCAGAGACGCGTATACAGCATCACCGCCATAGGATCTGACCTCACGGTGGCACTGAGCGCGGTGAAGGCTCCCTACATCAAGGGAGACATCGACCTGGACGGCGATATCGACCTGGACGACGTGATCCTGCTCCTGAGACACAATCTGTTCCCGGATCTCTATCCGATAGATTACGCAGGAAGCCCGGACCTCAACAGCGACGGCAGCTTCGATATCGGCGACGTGGTCCTGCTGCTGCAGCACTCACTGTTCCCGCAATATTATCCTCTTGATTGACGGTAAGTCATAATATAAGAAGGTAAAAGAAAGGATACGGAGCATCCGGTTCATCTCCGGGTGCTCCGTATATCTTATTTCATGAAACAGGCAATAAGGACCGCAGTATCCGTTCTGCTCGTCCTGGCGCTCCTTGTCCCGGTGTCCTCGGCTGAGGCCGTCGAGACCGGGGATACGCCGGTGATGATCGGATTCATAGACAGCGGCATCTCAACAATCAACATATCACCGGACCGGGTGGCGGAAGGCGTCAACTTCGTCTTCCCGGAGAACGACACCAGCGACCGGATCGGCCATGGCACCGCCACGGCGGGTCTCGTACTGGGATCTGAAGCCCTCGGCATAGAAGGCGTATGCCCCGCTGCCGTGGCTCTGCCCCTCGTGGTCGTTGACCGCTATCCCTCGGGCGTCGTGAATAACGGCGGCGCCGAGGCTCTCGTCAGGGCGATATATGAAGCTGTCGACAGGGGATGCCGGATCATAAACGCCAGTCTTTCGACCGGCGAGGACACTCAGGAGCTGCGTGACGCGGTGGCATACGCTGAGGAGAAAGGCGTTCTGATCGTGTCAGCTGCAGGCAACGACGGCAAAGAGGGAACGGCGGGATACCCCGCCTCCTACGGAACGGTGATATCGGTGGGGTCAGCGGAAAACTCACTTCCGGCCGACTTCTCCCAGGACGGAGCCGACGTGATCGTAAACAGCATAGATCTCACAGCCCCGGCCCACCGTTCGGGCTCAAAGCTCCAGACTGTGTCAGGCACCTCATACGCCTGCGCCCTGGTCTCGGGATTCTGTGCGAAGATACTGATGAATTATCCGGATCTCTCGCCCTCGGCTCTGAGAAAAGCGGTGTACCGGCTGGCAAAAGACATCCTTGAGCCCGGATACGACAGCCGCAGCGGCTGGGGCGTCCTGCCCGATACCTTCGAAGTGCCCTGCCCTTTCCCTGACACAGGGGACGCCTGGTCCAGGGAAGGTATCTCGTACGCGTCTGAAAACGGGCTGATGCAGGGGACCGGAGACGGACTGTTCGATCCGAGATCCCCTCTGACCCGGGCCATGCTCGTCACCATCCTGTGGCGCATGGAAGGCTCGCCGAAAATGTATACCATCTGTCACTTCGGGGACGTTCCCTCTGACAGCTGGTACCATGACGCCGTGAGATGGGCAGTCTCAAAGCAGCTGGTGAACGGCTACAGCAGGACAAGATTCGGTCCTGACGACAGTGTGAGCCGGGAGCAGGCCGCGGCGATCCTCATGCGGTACGCATCATATAAGGGACACGGCACGGCGGCGGAAGACCTTTCGGGGTCATACGACGATTCGGATCAGATAAGCGCATGGGCCAGAGAAGCCGTGAACGGGGCTCTCGGCATGGGCATCATCACCGGCACCGGCAGCCACACCCTTTCCCCGAAAGCTCCCCTGACAAGGGCTCAGGCGGCGACAGTCATAATGAGGCTGTCCACTGTTCTTTCGGAATAAGATATTATCCATACGCAGACTGGCAGCACCACGGTGCTGCTTTTTTGCTTTTCTCAGCCCGTCTGTCTGTTTTCACAAAAGAACCCGCCGCTGCCGGTGATATATCATTATTCGCAACAATCCGGCCGTATTGATTTTGAAAGGCCTTGCTGATATAATATATATAGGAAAATTTGTACATTGCAACTGCAGGTCAGCTGCCGGGGAGGCAAAATGTCGAAATTCACCGTAAATGATATGATAGAGGAACTTCGGGTCCTGGATCCTGAGATCGGATCCGTGATCGCGGGCGAGCTAAACAGGCAGAAACGCGGCCTTGAGCTCATAGCTTCCGAGAACGTGGTATCCAAGGCAGTGCTGCTTGCGATGGGAAGCGTGCTCACCAACAAATACGCAGAAGGCTATCCCTCAAAACGCTACTACGGCGGATGCGAAGTCGTAGACATGGCAGAGAACATAGCCATCGAGAGGGCAAAGAAGCTCTTCGGTGCGGACCATGTGAACGTCCAGCCCCACAGTGGAGCCCAGGCGAACACCGCGGTATACTTCGCCCTCCTGAACGTAGGCGACACAGTGATGGGCATGAATCTGGCCCACGGCGGACATCTCACCCACGGCAGTCCCGTTAACATCTCCGGAAAGAACTACAACTTCGTTCCCTACGGTGTGAACGATGAAGGCTTCATCGACTATGACCTGTTTGAAAAGACCGTCCGTGAATCAAGACCGAGACTGATCGTGGCAGGCGCTTCGGCCTACCCTAGGATCATAGATTTCGAGACCATGGGAAGGATAGCCCATGAGAACGGAGCCCTGTTCATGGTGGACATGGCCCATATCGCGGGTCTGGTGGCAGCAGGGCTGCATCCGTCTCCCGTCCCCTATGCGGACATAGTGACGACGACCACCCACAAGACCCTGAGAGGACCTCGGGGCGGCATGATCATGTGCCGTGATGAATTTGCCAAGGCGATTGACAAGGCGATATTCCCGGGCACCCAGGGCGGTCCCCTGATGCACGTGATCGCGGCAAAAGCCGTGGCCTTCGGCGAAGCGCTGAGACCTGAGTTCAGGGAATATCAGAAGAAGATCGTGGAGAACGCAAAGACTCTCGCAGAAGGGCTTCTGAACGAAGGCTTCAACCTGGTCTCCGGCGGAACGGACAATCATCTGATGCTCTGCGACCTGCGTCCCTTCGACGTTACGGGAAAGGACTTCGAGCACAGGCTCGACGAGGTGTATATCACCGTGAACAAGAACGCCATCCCGAACGATCCCCAGTCTCCGTTCATCACGAGCGGCGTGAGGATCGGTACGCCTGCCGTGACCAGCCGGGGCCTCGGGACAGAGGATATGAAGATCCTGGCGGGACTGATAGGCAGAGCCGCCCGCGATTTCGAAGACGAAAAGGAAAACATCCGCGCAGTTGTGACGGAGATCTGCGAAAGATACCCTCTCTACCGGGACTGAGACGCTGCCGGTACATAACAGACCGTATAATATATCCACCCTGCAGATAAGAATAGGAGGATGTCATGATAAACAACAATAACAGAAACGGATCCATGGACAAGACCATCACCTTCTCCATCCGTGAAGACGAGCGTGACCGCGAGAGAAAGATGCTTCTCCGCGCCGTTTACGATGCTCTCAGCGAAAAGGGCTACAACCCCATCAACCAGCTGGTGGGATATATCCTCACCGAGGATCCCACGTACATCACCAACCACAACAACGCCCGCGGCATCATCCGCAGGATAGACCGTGACGACCTCATGGCTGCTCTTCTGAAGGAGTATCTGCAGCTGTGACGAAACGTCCCGAACGCGTGATCCTTTCCGGGAGGCTCCCTGCCGTGAGCAGGCTGGCTCTCGGTTCCCTCACGGTCTCTCCCCTTCAGGCCGCCCTGCCTGAGAAGGAGGCCGCAGAGGTAATCGCATATGCATTCAGCTGCGGTATCAACTTCATTGATACCGCACAGTATTATTCAAATTACGGCCTTATACGCCGGGCCCTGAAGCTTACATCCGATCCCGAGGGCATCGTGATCTCGACGAAGACCTATGCCTATTCGAAAAATCTGGCCGAGGAAGCCGTCGAGGAAGCCAGGCGGGAACTCGACCGGGACGTGATCGACATATTCCTTCTGCACGAGCAGGAGAGCTACGAGACAATGAAGGGCCATGCCGAAGCCTACGAGTACCTGCTAGAGTGCAGGGAAAAAGGCATCATAAGGGCCGTGGGGGCCTCCACCCACCACGTGAGCCTCGTGAAAGGGCTCATAAGGCTGAAAAACGAAGGCATTCCAGTGGACATATGCCACCCTTTATATAATATGAAGGGTTTCGGCATCGCCGACGGAGGGGAGAAGGAAATGGCCGAAGCCCTGTCGGAACTCCACTCCATGGGCACCGGTATTTTCGGCATGAAGGCTCTGGCGGGGGGACACCTCAGCATCTCCCCGGAGGAAGCTCTGGGATTCGTGCTTGAAAAGCCCTTCATAGACGCCGTTGCCGTGGGGATGCAGTCCAGGGAGGAGATCGATGCCAACGTCCGTTTCTTCAGGAACGGCAGGTTCTCGAAGACTGACAGGAAAAAGCTCCAGAACAAAAAGCGCGTCCTTCACATCGAGGATTTCTGCATAGGGTGCGGAGCCTGCGTCAGGCGCTGCGCCTCCGGAGCCCTCAGACTTACGGAAACGGACGAAATAAACCCTGCCGCATACGGGGATTTCACGTCTGACTTCACGCTCCCCGTATCATCCGTCGGGGACGGAAAGGTATACCGTGCGGAGGCGGATGACGGAAAGTGCGTCCGCTGCGGATACTGCACAAGAGTGTGCCCTGTCTTTGCACTGAAAATTTACTGATGATTGGAAATACGATGCAGCATATAAATCTCAGACCTGAAAAACCGGCGGACATCAGAGGCCAGGTCGTCGTACTCGGGTATTTCGACGGGGTCCATACAGCCCACCGGCATCTTATCGAACTGGCCCGCGCCAGGGCGGACGAGTCGGGGACCGGCGTCATGGTATGGACCTTCTCATATCTGTCAAAATCCGGGAAAGGCTCTCTCACCACCCGGGACGAGAAGACAGAACTCTTCCGGACGTACGGCGTGGATTCGGTGGTATTCGAGGACTTCTCCGACTTCCGCGATCTCGACGGGGAAACATTCTTCACCCGGTATATAGCGGACAGGCTCTCCCCGTCAGCCATCCTGTGCGGATACAACTTCAGATTCGGCAGAGGCGCCGCATGGGGCGCATCCGAGCTCTCTTCCCTTTCTCAGGCATCATCCGTACCGTGCATCGTGGCGGACGAGTTCACCATCGACGGCAAAACGGTCTCCTCGACTGCCATCAGGGACCTTCTCGCTGCAGGGGACACGGAAGCCGCGAACCGCATGCTCGGTTACGAATACTCCGTGACCTCGGAGATCGAGCACGGTAAAATGATCGGAAGGACCATGGGCATCCCCACCATAAACCAGACAGTGCCTGCGGACAAGTTCCGGCCGGCCTGCGGCGTATACGCCGTAAGATGCGGATTCCCTGAGACCGGTGAGACATATGACGGTGTCGCCAATCTGGGGTACAGGCCCACATTGAGCCAGAACAGAAAGAATATAACTCTTGAGACCCACCTTTTCGGGTATTCCGGCGCCGCCTACGGCAGCGTCGTCAGGACCTCTTTTTTGAAAAAGATACGGGATGAGATCAGGTTCCCTGACAAAACGTCCCTTTCGGAGCAGATAAGGAAAGACGAGGAAACAGCTTTCCGGTATTTTAAGGATTTTGCAGATGAGAAAAACTAGCTTTTCGAGGATCGTATCACTGATCATGCTCATGATACTGACGGTACTGCCTCTGTCATCGTATGTCTCGGCTGACGAGGAGCCGATCCCGGACGAGCCGAGCGTGGAAAGATGCCAGTCGGCGTACCTGTTCAATGTTGAGAATGACCGGGTCCTTTTCAAATACAATCCCACTGAACAGGTCTATCCCGCCTCCACTGTGAAGCTGATGACAGCCATAGTGGCGTTCGAGTACTTCGCGGACGATCTCGACTCGAAGATCACCGTGACCCGGGACATGCTGGACGAGGTATCCGGAAACCGGATCGGATTCTATGAGGGGGAAGTCGTCAGCGCCCGTCAGATGCTGAACTGCATGCTTGTGAACTCGGCCAACGACGCGGCCATAATCCTCGCCCACGGAGTGGCCGGGAGCACTTCCGCCTTCGTGCGGATGATGAACGACAAGGCCGCCTGGATAGGCGCGTACGAGACCACCTACACCAACCCCACGGGCCTGCATGACGACCTTATGGTGACTACCGCCCAGGATACGGCGGTGATTGCAAAGTACGCCTATTCCATCCCGGGGTTCATCGAGATCACATCCACGTCCAAATATGTCATGGATTCCACCAACCGCAGCGACTACCGCAGCATCTACAACAGGAACTGCATGATCTCGAAATACTACAACGTGAACTACTACTATCCCGACGCCATCGGAATGAACGCCGGCGCCACGACTCAGGGCGGGTACGCCATATGCGCGGCAGCCAGAAACGACGCCTCGAACCTCACGTATATCGCAGTGGTCCTGGGAGCCGAAGGCGAGGATGAACAGTACTACAACTATATCAACGCCATAAACATGCTGGACTGGGCCTTCAAGGCCTACACGTACGCCCAGGTCCTCTCCTCCTCGAGAGTCATCTGCGAGCTTCCGGTGAACCTTTCCTCCACTCTGGACTACGTTACCCTGGTTCCCGAGAAAAGCATAACCTCCTATCTTCCGGCGAACGCAGACCTTTCAGAAGACATACAGTACAGCTACAACACATATACCGATTCCCTGGATGCGCCGGTGGAGGCCGGCGACGTGGTGGGCACCATAACGGTGATGTACAAGGATGAGATCCTGGGCTCCTGCGCCCTCATCACCACTTCCAGCATAGCGAGAAGCGAGTTCCTGAACATCCTCTCAAACATCCGTGAGTTCACCAAGAGCCGCTTCTTCATCGCGACCGTCATATCCATCGCGGTCCTGGCGGTGGCGTACATACTGTTCAAGGCCCGTCAGAGAGAAAAAAAGCTCCGCCGGATCGGCGGAGGAAGAATATAAGCCGTTTCGCAATCGGCTTGACATGTCCGCAAGCCGTATGCTATAATCTGAATCGGAGAACAGCTCATCCTACTATATATTTTTATTCGGAGGCATACAATGGGAAAATTCGTGGTTAAGCAGACAAAGAACGGCGGATACAAGTTCGACCTCAAGGCAGGCAACGGCGAAGTCATCGCTACTTCCGAAGTCTATACGACTGAAGCAGCATGCCTGAAGGGCCTCAGAAGCGTAAAGGCCAACTGTGGTTCACACATCGAAGACCAGACAGTGGAGCCGGTCGAGGCAAAGAAGAATCCGAAATTCGAAGTCTACACAGACAAGGCCGGTGAGTTCAGGTTCAGACTGAAGGCAAGAAACGGCCAGATCATCACCGTAGGCGAAGGCTACAAGACAAAGAATTCCTGCCTTAACGGTATCGCAAGCATCCAGAAGAACGCTCCGGACGCAGAGATAGTTAAGGAATAAGCGCAATCGATTTCCTCACTTCAAACAAACAGGCCAGGACGAAACGTCCTGGCCGTTTTGTTTGTTCCTTTTACTTCTGAAAAGATCAGATAAGCTCCTTGACCTTGGAAGCCTTACCCACTTTTCCTCTGAGGTAGTACAGTTTCGCACGGCGAACCTTACCGCGTCTTATAACGTCGACTTTGACGACGTTGGGAGAATGGATCGGGAATACCTTCTCAACACCCACACCGTAGGAGATACGGCGTACAGTGAATGTCTCGGATATGCCTGCTCCGCGGCGGCCGATAACTGTTCCTTCAAAAAGCTGGATCCTTTCCCTGGATCCCTCCTTGATACGGTTGTGCACCCTTACGGTGTCACCGATCCTGAAGCTCGGAACTTCTTCCTTAAGCTGCTCTTTGGCAAAAATGTCGAGCTTGTTCATTGCGATCGACTCCTTTTTAGTGATGAAAGCATTCGTGCAGAGCTTGCAGAGGACTGCTTTTTCTTAAAAGCCGCTGCCGGAAAAACACGGCAAAGACCCTGTTTCTCCGGAACGACAGCTTATTGATTTTAGCACAACCGGGATCTTTTTGCAATACCTTTTCTATTTTTTCTCCGGGAAGTTCTACGAATTTCGACACAAATTTACAGAATGTTTACATTTAAATTTATTGTAAACTTATTGTATCCGCCATATAAATTTTGATAAAAAACCCGATTTTTCTATTGACAGGCGCGTTTTTCTCGTTGACACCCCTTCCCAAAAGTGCTAAAATTGTAAACTGATGTAAATTTGCCCTTAAACGGGTTTTGCGCATTTTTCTTTGATTTTGCATCTGATTTTATTCAAAATCACGCGCACGGGGATCCCCTTCCTGGAGACCTCCGCAGCGCCCTTTCCCAGGCACAACAGATTTCAGAATGGAGTGATTAACTCAATGGTCAAACCGCAGCAGGTAGGCAAGAAAGTAAGGATGAGCTTCTCAAAGATCAATGAGCCTCTTGAGATGCCGAGCCTGATTGAAGTTCAGAAAAAGTCCTTCAACTGGTTCCTCGAGAAAGGCCTCATGGAAGTCCTTGAGGATGTTTCGCCTATCACGGACTACTCCGGCAACCTTCTTATCGACTTCGTCGGGTATTCCCTCGACGCCAAGCCGAAATACCCTGTCGAGGAGTGCAAAGAACGCGATGTGAACTTTGCGGCTCCCCTGAGAGTCGATGTGAGACTCACGAACAAACTCACCGGCGAGGTCAAGCAGTCCTCCGTCTTCATGGGAGATTTCCCTCTCATGACGGAAAAAGGGACCTTTGTCATCAACGGCGCGGAGAGGGTCATCGTATCCCAGCTGGTACGTTCCCCCGGCGTTTACTATGACAGCAGCATCGACAAATCCGGCAAGAAGATCTTCACTTCGACCGTCATCCCATACCGCGGCGCATGGCTCGAATACGAGACCGACGCCAACGACGTGTTCTATGTAAGGATAGACAAGAACCGCAAGATCCCTGTCACCATACTCATAAGGGCTCTGGGCATCCAGTCCAGGGAACAGATCGAGGAAGTTTTCGGCGACGAAGTCAAACTCACGGTCACGATGGAGAAGGAATCCTGCGAGGCCCGCGCCATCGAAAACAACTCCTCCATCAGAGACGAGGCTCTGAAAGAGATCTATACCAAGCTCCGTCCGGGCGAGCCCCCGATCGTCGAATCGGCTGAAATGCTCATGAACGGTCTTTTCTTCGACCCGAAGAGATACGACCTTTACCCCGTCGGACGCTATAAATACGACAAGAAACTGGCCCTCGGCCTCAGGATCGCAGGCTTCAAACTTGCCCGCGACGTGATCAACACCAGGACAGGAGAAGTCCTTTTCGAAGCAGGCCATGTCCTCACCAAGGACGAGGCAATGGATGTCGAGAACGCCGGCATACCGGAAGTCTATCTCCTGACGGAGAGCGGAAAGGAAGTCAAGGTGTTCTCGAACGGCGCAGTGGACCCGGTGTATATCCTGGGCTATGACCTCAAGGACTCCGGAGTCAGCGAGAAGTGCCGTCTTGACGTGCTCGAGGAGATCATCGAGGCCGCTGAAGGCGATGAGGACGAGATCAGAAGGATGGCAAAAGAGCGCATTGCGGAACTGTGCCCGAAGCACATCACCCGTGAGGACATCCTTTCCTCCATCAACTATCTCCTTGCCCTTTCCCACGACATCGGCAACACGGACGACATCGACCATCTGGGCAACCGCCGTCTGAGATCCGTGGGCGAGCTTCTCCAGAACCAGCTGAGGATCGGCCTGGCGAGAATGGACAAGATCGTCAAGGAAAGGATGAACATCCAGGACAGCGAGTCCCTTTCTCCGCAGACCCTCATCAATATCAGGCCCGTGGTCACGGCCATTAGGGAATTCTTCGGAAGCTCTCCCCTGTCACAGTTCATGGACCAGAACAACCCTCTTGCGGAACTGACTCACAAGAGACGTCTTTCCGCCCTGGGTCCCGGCGGTCTTTCAAGAGACAGAGCGTCCTTCGAAGTCCGCGACGTACACTATACGCATTACGGAAGAATGTGCCCGATCGAGACCCCTGAAGGTCCGAACATCGGTCTTATCTCCTACCTCGCCACTTATGCGAGGATCTCCAAATACGGCTTCATCGAGACACCATACAGGCGCGTCGAGCACCGTACCATGGAGGACGGCACTGTCATGCACGTGGTCACAGACGAGATCAAGTACATGACGGCCGACGAGGAGGATAAATACATCATCGCCCAGGCGAACGAGCCCCTCACCGAGGACATGTGCTTCAAGAACGCCAAGGTCACGGCCCGCGACAAGGCCGAGATCATAGCCATCGAGCCCAGATTCGTGGACTGGATGGACGTTTCCCCGAAGATGGTGGTGTCCGTCGCCACAGCCATGATCCCCTTCCTTGAGAACGACGACAACTCCCGTGCCCTCATGGGATCCAACATGCAGAAGCAGGCAGTGCCGCTCATGGTAACCGACGCTCCCATAGTGGGCACCGGTATGGAGCACAAGGCAGCCATCGACTCCGGCGTGGTGGTGGTCGCGAACAATTCCGGATGGGTCGAAAGCGTCTCCGCCGACGAGATAGTGATCTCCAGGGACGACAACGGCCAGAAGGAAGTATATACCCTCATCAAGTTCAAGCGCTCCAACCAGGGCACCTGCGTGAACCAGAGACCCATAGTCAACCAGGGCGACCATGTCAATGCCGGAGAGATCATCGCAGACGGTCCCGCGACCTCCGAAGGTGAGATCGCGCTCGGCAAGAACGCCCTTATAGGCTTCATGACCTGGGAAGGCTACAACTACGAGGACGCTGTGCTCCTGAACGAGAAGCTCGTCCGCAACGACGTATATACCTCGATCCACATCGAGGAATACTCCCATGAAGCGAGAGACACGAAACTCGGGCCGGAAGAGATAACCCGTGAGATTCCCAACGTGGGCGAAGATGCTCTGAAGGACCTCACAGTGGACGGCATCATAAAGATCGGTTCCGAAGTCCGCGCAGGCGATATCCTCGTGGGCAAGGTCACCCCCAAGGGAGAGACCGAGCTTACAGCCGAGGAAAGACTGCTCCGCGCCATCTTCGGCGAAAAGGCCAGAGAAGTCAGGGACACCTCCCTCAGGGTGCCCCACGGCGAAAGCGGCATCATAGTCGACGTCAAGGTCTTCTCCAGGGAGAACGGCGACGAGCTGCCTCCGGGAGTCAACAAGGTCGTCAGAGTCTATATCGCCCAGAAGAGAAAGATCTCCGTGGGCGACAAGATGGCCGGCCGTCACGGAAACAAAGGCGTCGTGTCCAGGATCCTTCCTCCGGAAGACATGCCTTTCCTGCCTGACGGAACTCCTCTTGACATCGTGCTCAACCCGCTGGGCGTTCCTTCCCGTATGAATATCGGACAGGTGCTCGAAGTGCACCTGGGCATCGCGGCGAAAAAGCTCGGATGGAGAGTCATGACGCCCGTGTTCGACGGCGCGACGGAAGCTGACATATCCGAATGCCTCAAGATGGCAGGCATCTGGAGAGACGTCATGCCCGGAGAAAACACAAAGGGCAAGAATATATTCGAAGAAGTGATCCGTGAAGACGGCAAGCCGGATCTCGTGAACCTCACTCCCGAGCAGCGGGAGGATCCGGAATATCTTGAGGAGCTGAGGAAACAGGGCAAACTCAAGATCGTCGACGGCAAGACCATTCTTTACGACGGACGCACCGGTGTGCCTTTCGACAACCCGGTAACTGTCGGCATAATGTACTATCTGAAGCTGCACCACCTGGTCGATGATAAGATCCACGCACGTTCCACAGGACCTTACTCCCTCGTCACGCAGCAGCCTCTGGGCGGCAAGGCCCAGTTCGGCGGTCAGAGATTCGGTGAGATGGAAGTCTGGGCCCTGGAAGCCTACGGCGCCGCATATACCCTTCAGGAGATCCTGACTGTGAAGTCGGACGATACCATCGGAAGAGTAAAGGCGTACGAAGCCATAGTCAAGGGCCAGAACATCCCGACGCCGGGCATCCCCGAGGCCTTCAAGGTGCTCGTGAAGGAGCTGCAGGCTCTGGGACTCGACATCAGGATCCTCGACAAGGACAACAACAGTCTTCCCATCGAGTCGCTGGGCGACGACACGGCAGAACCTCCGCACCACCACCGCCGCGAGGAAAGGATCACAGCGGACGATGTGGGTGAAACGATCCAGGATGACAACATCCTCGATTCCTACGTTCTGGAACCCGAAGATCAGGACAGCGAATTCTCGGACGATTATGATGACGACGAATTCGAAGGTCCGGACGACGCAGAGCTCTTCGCCGCTGAGGCCGAAGACCTGGACGACTGACCCGGTAATGCCGACATATATTGAGAAGAAGGTATAACAGCAGATGGAACGCAATGCTTTTGAATCTATAAAAATCGGACTCGCGTCTCCTGAAATGATCAGAGACTGGTCTTACGGCGAAGTAAAGAAGCCCGAGACCATCAACTACAGGACACTGAAGGCTGAACGCGACGGTCTGTACTGCGAAAGGATCTTCGGTCCCACCGTGGACTGGGAGTGCCTTTGCGGAAAGTACAAGCGCAGCAAACACAAGGGAAAGATCTGCGAAAAGTGCGGCGTCGAAGTAACGCAGAAGAAAGTGCGCCGTGAAAGAATGGGGCATATAGAGCTTGCCGCTCCCGTTTCCCATATCTGGTATTTCCGCGCCATCCCTTCGAGAATGGGAACGCTTATAGACATTTCCCCGAAGGTACTTGAAAAGGTCCTGTATTTCGCATCATACATCGTTATCGATCCCGGTCTGACACCTCTCCAGAAATACCAGGTGCTCACCGAGAAGGAATACCGCGAGAACCGCGAAGCCTGGGGCGACGACTTCAGAGTCGGAATGGGCGCCCAGGCGATCCGCGAGCTTCTGGCAGAGCTGGACATCGAGAAGCTCTCCCGCGAACTGAAGGAAGAGCTCGAAAAATCCAGCGGTCAGAAAAAGGTCAGGCTCATAAAGAGACTGGAAGTGGTGGAATCCTTCCGCAAATCGGGCAACCAGCCCGAGTGGATGATCCTTGACGTCATCCCGGTCATTCCGCCGGATATCCGTCCCATGGTCGCTCTGGACGGCGGACGTTTCGCGACGTCCGACCTGAACGACCTGTACAGAAGGGTCCTGAACCGCAACAACAGACTTAAGAGACTTCTGGAGCTGAGAGCTCCCGAGATCATCATCCGCAACGAAAAGCGCATGCTCCAGGAAGCAGTCGATGCCCTCATCGACAACGGCAGAAGGGGAAAACCCGTGACAGGTCCTTCCAACAGACCTCTCAAGTCCCTCTCCGAAATGCTCCGCGGCAAGCAGGGACGCTTCCGTCAGAACCTGCTCGGCAAACGTGTCGACTACTCTGGCCGTTCCGTTATCGTCGTAGGTCCGGACCTCAAGATCTACCAGTGCGGTCTTCCCAAGGAGATGGCGCTGGAGCTCTTCAAGCCCTTCGTCATGAAGAGACTTGTCGAGACCGGCAAGGCCACGAACATAAAGGACGCGAAGAAGAAGGTCGAAAAAGTGAATCCGGACGTGTGGGATGCTCTCGAGAACGTCATCAAGGCTCATCCCGTGCTCCTGAACCGTGCGCCTACCCTGCACAGGCTGTCTATCCAGGCATTCGAGCCCGTGCTGGTGGAAGGCAAGGCCATCAAGCTCCATCCTCTGGTGTGCAAGGCCTTCAACGCAGACTTCGACGGCGACCAGATGCCTGTCCACGTGCCGCTTTCAGCAGAGGCCCAGGCAGAGGCCAGATTCCTCATGCTCTCGGCCAACAACCTGCTGAAGCCTGTTGACGGACGCGCCATCGCAGTTCCTTCCCAGGACATGGTCCTCGGCTCCTTCTATCTTACCCTTGACAAGGCCGGCGAGCCCGGAGACACGGGCGACCCGGACCATCCGAAGCAGTACCGCGATTTCAACGAGGCCATGATGGCTTACGAGAACGGGTACCTCGGACTCCACGCCCCCATCGAGATCAGGATGACAAAGGTCATCAACGGCGAGGAGAAGACAGGCCTTGTAAGAGGAACCCTCGGAAGGTTCATATTCAACCGTCCGATCCCGCAGGATCTCGGTTACGTGGACCGTTCCATCCCCGGAAACGAATTCAAGCTCGAAGTTGACTTCCTCACAAGTTCCGGCAAGCTCGGCGACATAGTCGACAGGTGTATCCGCAACCACGGATTCTCCACCACCGCTGCAGTTCTTGACGAGATCAAGTCCATGGGTTACAAATACTCCACGAGAGGTTCCATATCCATCTCCGTGGCGGATATGACCATCCCTCCGGAAAAGTACGACCTCGTTGCTGAAGCAGAAAAGAACGTCGACAAGATATCCAGAAGGTTCATGCGCGGCGAACTCAGCGAGGAAGAACGCTACAAAGCCGTCATCGAGCTGTGGAACAAGACCACGGACGACGTGGTCGCAGCTCTCCAGAAGAACTTTGACAGATACAACCCGATCAAGATGATGTCTGACTCCGGAGCCCGTGGTTCCATGACACAGATGCGTCAGCTGGCCGGCATGCGCGGACTTATGTTCGCAACCACCGGACGTACGATCGAGATCCCGATCAAGTCGAACTTCAGGGAAGGTCTTTCCATACTTGAATACTTCATGGCCGCAAAGGGCGCAAGAAAATCCCTTTCCGACACAGCTCTTAAGACTGCGGACTCAGGCTACCTGACAAGACGTCTCGTGGACGTTGCCCAGGATGTCATCATCAGGGAAGAGGACTGCGGATCGAGACACGGCATCTGGGTGTCCGCCATCAACGTGGACAACACCGTGGTGGAGCCTCTCAAGGACCGTCTGGTCGGAAGATTCGTCATAGGCGACGTAACCAATCCCGAGACCGGCGAAGTGATCGTTGAGGACAATACCGTCATCACCGAGGCGAAGGCGAAAGCCATCATCGCTGCGGGCATCGAGAAGGTCTACATCAGGACCGTACTCCAGTGCAACTCCAGAAACGGCGTCTGCGCTCACTGCTACGGCCATGACCTGGCCAATGACAAGCCCGTCAACGTCGGTGAGTCTGTCGGTATCATCGCGGCCCAGTCCATAGGCGAGCCCGGCACGCAGCTCACAATGCGTACGTTCCACACCGGCGGTGTCGCCACGGCGAACATCACCCAGGGTCTTCCGAGAGTCGAGGAGCTCTTCGAGGCAAGGAAGCCCAAGAAGACCGCAATGGTCGCAGAAGCGGCGGGCACGTGCAGGATAGAGCTCGTTAAGAAGACCCACAACATCACCATCACTCCCGATGACGGGAGCGCCGAGATCGTATATCAGGTCCCGTTCGGAACGAACATCGTCATCGAGGACGGACAGCATGTAAATCCCGGCGTCGCGCTCACCGAGGGCGACAAGAACCCGGCGGACATCCTCAGGATCAACGGCATCGACGCAGTCTACGACTACATCCTGCTTGAAGTCCAGAAAGTCTACCGCAGCCAGGGCATCAATATCAACGACAAGCATATCGAAGTCATCGCGCGCCAGATGACGCGCAAGGTGAAGATCACCGACGAAGGCGACACCGCACTTCTCGGAGGTTCCCAGGTCAACGTCAACGAGCTTATATCCGAGAACGAGGCCATCGAGGAAAGACGCCGCAACGGTGAGATCGATCTCCGTCCTGCAGAAAGCGAACCGGTGCTTCTGGGCATCACGAAAGCTTCCCTGCTCACGGAATCCTTCCTCTCCGCAGCTTCCTTCCAGGAAACCACCAAGGTGCTCACCGAAGCTGCCATCAAAGGCAAGGTCGACCATCTCATGGCCCTCAAGGAAAACGTCCTGATCGGCCGCCTGATCCCCGCGGGAACAGGTATGGACAGATACAGGGACATCCAGGTGGAGCGCACGTCTCCCGTGATCATAAAGACCGCAGACGAGCTCTATGAGGATATGAACGACGACGATATAGAGGACGCAAAGAGGATCATCCAGAATCTCGATGATGAAGAATTCGGGGACGAAACGGATCCCGAAGACGAAGACATCACCGAAGACGACGAATGACCGTCTGTGTGAAAACACATTCTCCCGCTGTGCAAAGCCACGGCGGGAGTCGTTGTTTTTTCACGCTCCTGCCTTTGTATTTCATGTTCCTTACATTATTTAAATATATGTTGACAAGTGCGGAAATTGGTGATATAATTCACAATACGCGATTATGCGTCCTTTTGTCGCGCCTAAAATTTCCGGTACCAACGGGCGTCTGCCCGGAAGTATATATAAACATTTATTACTGAAGAATAGGAGGATGACATGCCAACCTTTAACCAGCTCGTTAAGCAGGGTAGACAGGACAAGACTTACAAGTCAAAAGCGCCGGTTCTGCAGACAGGTTTCAATACCATCAAGAACCGTCCGACCGACCAGAGCTCCCCGCAGAAGCGCGGTGTCTGCACAAAGGTTACCACGATGGGCCCGAAGAAGCCTAACTCTGCAATGCGTAAGATCGCCAGAGTAAGACTTACCAACGGAATGGAAGCTACGGTGTACATTCCCGGTATGGGTCACAACCTTCAGGAACACTCAGTTGTCCTGATCCGTGGCGGCCGTGTACGTGATCTGCCTGGTGTGCGTTATCACATCATTCGCGGAACACTTGATGCACAGGGTGTTGCGAACCGCAAACAGGCCCGTTCAAAATACGGTGCAAAACGTCCGAAGAAATAAGACGTAAATCAACCTTTCACAGAAACGTTTGTGTAATCCCCATATAAGTAATAGATGTTTATATGACCGGCTACACGAGCGGAAGTTCAACTTTCGAGTACCTGTGAATTCATATTTTTAATGAAGGAGGGAAGTTACAGTGTCAAGAAGAGGTCAAATCTCAAAAAGAGACGTTCTGCCGGATCCGCTGTATAACTCAAAGTTAGTTACAAAGCTGATCAACAACATCATGTATGATGGCAAAAAAGGCGTGGCACAGAAGATCGTTTACGACGCATTCGCGATCGTTGAGACGAAACTCGGCCAGAACGCACTCGAAGTATTCCAGGAAGCCCTTGAGAACATAATGCCCGTTCTCGAAGTCAAAGCTCGCCGTGTAGGCGGCTCCAACTACCAGGTTCCTATGGAAGTAAGACCCGAACGCCGTCAGACACTCGGTCTGCGCTGGCTGGTGACATACGCACGCTCAAGAGGCGAGCACACCATGTCCGAACGCCTTGCCGCCGAGATCATGGACGCGAAGAACAGCACCGGCGGTGCTTTCAAGAAAAAAGAAGACACACACAGAATGGCAGAAGCCAACAAGGCTTTCGCACATTTCAGATATTAATAGTCATATACACCCCGCCGCGGCATGACATGCCCGGCAAATGCAGGAGAAATCGTAAAATATGCCAAGGGAATATTCACTTGAGCGTACAAGAAATATCGGCATAATGGCCCACATCGATGCCGGTAAGACCACCACCACGGAGCGTATCCTGTTCTACACCGGAAAGACCCATAAGATCGGTGATACTCATGACGGCACCGCGGTCATGGACTACATGGAGCAGGAGCAGGAAAGAGGTATCACGATAACCTCCGCTGCCACGACATGCTTCTGGAAGGATACGCGAATCAATATAATCGACACACCCGGTCACGTTGACTTTACGGTCGAAGTCGAGCGTTCGCTGAGAGTCCTTGACGGATCCGTAACCGTTCTCTGCGCAAAAGGCGGCGTTGAGCCCCAGTCGGAGACAGTGTGGCGTCAGGCCAACAAGTACAACGTTCCGAGAATGGCCTACATCAACAAGATGGATATCGTGGGAGCCAATTTCTTCAGAGTCATAAACATGATGAAGGAAAGGCTCAAGGCGAACGCCATCCCGATCCAGCTCCCGGTAGGGTCCGAGGAATCCTTCAAAGGGATCGTCGACCTGATGACGATGGAAGCTGACATCTACTATGATGATCTGGGCAAGGATATGAGGGTGGAGCCCATTCCGGACGACATGCTGGATGAGGCCAAGAAATACCGTGAAGAAATGGTCGAGGCCATATGCGAGACCGACGACGAGCTCTTCGACAAGTACTGCGAGGGAGAGGACATCTCCGTCGAGGAACTCAAGAGAGCACTGAGACAGGCAACTGTCGACAACAAGATCGTTCCGGTCACCTGCGGTACATCATACAAGAACAAGGGAGTGCAGAAGCTCCTCGACGCGATAGTCGACTATATGCCTTCCCCGCTGGATATCCCGGCGGTCACAGGCGTCGATCCGAACACCGAGGAGGAAACGGTCAGACATCCTTCGGATGAAGAGCCGTTCTCCGCTCTTGCTTTCAAAATTATGACCGACCCGTTCGTCGGAAAGCTCTGTTTCTTCAGAGTCTATTCAGGTAAGCTTGAAACCGGTCAGACCGCTTACAATCCTACCAAGAAATCCCGCGAGCGCTTCGGCAGAGTGCTTCAGATGCATGCGAATGACAGAAAAGACATCGACTGTGTCTACACAGGCGACATCGCAGCCGTCGTGTCCGTGAAGAACACGACCACAGGCGACACGTTCTGCGACGAAGCACATCCGATAGTCCTCGAGTCAATGGAATTCCCGGAACCCGTTATTTCAGTCGCCATAGAGCCGAAAACCAAGGCCGGCGAGGAAAAGATGGGTCTGGCGCTTGCCAAGCTGGCTGAAGAGGACCCCACATTCCGTACATTCACGGATCCCGAGACCGGGCAGACCATCATCTCAGGAATGGGAGAGCTGCATCTGGAGATCATAGTCGACAGGCTGCTGAGAGAATTCAAAGTCGAAGCCAACGTCGGCGATCCCAGGGTCTCCTACAAGGAGACCATCAGAAAACCTGCAGACTCCGACCTGAAGTATGCAAGGCAGTCCGGTGGCAAGGGCCAGTACGGACATGTTAAAATCCATATTGAGCCAAACACCCCCGGAGGCGGATTCGTGTTCGAGAACACGGTGGCCGGCGGAGCTATTCCGAAGGAATACATCCCCGCCGTCGAAGCCGGTATCAGAAGCGCGATGGAATCCGGTGTGCTGGCTGGATATAACGTGGTAGACGTGAAGGTCAACCTTTACGACGGTTCATACCACGAAGTTGACTCTTCCGAAATGGCATTCAAGATCGCCGGTTCCATGGCTTTCAAGGATGCTATGAAGAAGGCGGACCCCGTTCTCACGGAACCCATCATGAAGGTCGTCGTAGTGATGCCTGAAGAGTACATGGGTGACGTGATAGGCGGTCTGAATCAGAGACGCGGACAGATCAGCTCCACTGAACCTGTCTACGGCGCTTATCAGGTCACAGCCTTCGTCCCCCTGTCAGAGATGTCAGGTTACTCCACGGATCTCCGTTCCCGCACACAGGGACGCGGACAGTTCTCCATGGAACCCGATCATTTCGCTGAGGTGCCGAAGAGCATAAGTGAAAAAATCGTTTTCGGTTATTAAAAAACAAATATCAAAAATATTTTAGGAGGATTTACCCCAATGGCAAAAGCAAAATTCGAACGTACCAAACCCCATGTTAACATTGGAACTATCGGCCACGTTGACCATGGTAAGACAACTCTGACCGCTGCTATTACAAAGGTTCTTTCTCTTGCAAATGACAAGATCGAGTTCCTTGCATACGATCAGATCGACAACGCTCCCGAAGAAAAAGCACGTGGTATCACAATCAACACCAGACACGTTGAGTATGAGACCGAAAAGAGACACTATGCACACGTTGACTGCCCAGGCCACGCTGACTATGTCAAGAACATGATCACCGGTGCTGCCCAGATGGACGGTGCTATCCTCGTCGTTGCTGCTTCCGACGGTCCTATGCAGCAGACCCGTGAGCACATCCTGCTCGCCCGCCAGGTCGGCGTTCCCGCAATCGTTGTTTACATGAACAAGACTGACCTCGTTGATGACGAAGAGCTCCTCGACCTCGTTGAGATGGAAGTCCGTGACCTCCTTTCCGAGTACGATTTCCCGGGCGACGATATTCCGATCATCCGTGGTTCCGCTCGTATCGCTCTTGAATCCACTTCCACAGATCCCAACGCTCCTGAGTATGCTTCCATTCATGAACTCATGAACGCTGTCGACGAGTACATCCCCACACCTGCCCGTAAGGCAGACGAACCGTTCCTTATGCCTGTTGAAGACGTGTTCTCCATCACAGGTCGTGGAACAGTCGCTACCGGTAGAGTTGAGCGTGGTACTGTCAAGATGGCTGACCAGGTCGAGATCGTTGGTCTTTCCGAAGAAAAGAGAAACACCGTCATCACCGGTATCGAGATGTTCCGTAAACTCCTCGACTCCGCTGAAGCAGGCGACAACGTCGGTCTTCTTCTCCGTGGTATCGACAAGAAATCCGTCGAAAGAGGACAGGTCATCTGCAAGCCCGGTTCCATTCACCCCCACACCAAGTTCGTTGGCCAGGTTTACGTCCTGACTGAAAAAGAAGGCGGACGTCAGAAACCCTTCTTCGCAGGATACAGACCTCAGTTCTATTTCAGAACGACTGACGTTACCGGTACAATCGGCCTTCCTGAAGGCGTTGACATGTGCCGCCCCGGCGATAACGTAGATATGAAAGTTGAACTTATCACTCCTATCGCTATCGAAAAGGGTCTCCGTTTTGCTATCCGTGAAGGCGGCAGAACAGTTGGTTCCGGCGTCGTTATCGAAATCGACGAGTAATTAACTCAGACAATCCAATATTTCGGGGATAGGTGAAATTCCTTACCGGCGGTATAGTCCGCGAACTCGCAAGAGCCGAACAGGTGAGATTCCTGTACCGACGGTCTAAAGTCCGGATGAGAGAAATGAGAGAAAAAAGATTCCCGGTATTCCTGCGCCCTGCGCGGGGGACCGGGATTTCCTTTTCTCCCTTATGATGAAGGGAGCATATATAATGTCCAGAACAACATACAAATCGGAAAACAAGGTCCGCACACTGGTGGCGGTAGGCGTATTCTGCGCCCTCGCATACATATCATGCGTCCTGTTCCACTTCAAGGTCAGCTTTCTGACCTTCGATCTGAAAGACGCGGTGATGACCATCGGCGGCATGCTGTTCGGCCCTCTTTACGGGCTGGCCATGGCCGTTATCGTGGCTCTCCTCGAGATGGTCACGGTAAGCACTACGGAATTCTACGGTCTTATCATGAACGTCCTGTCCAGCGCCACGTTCGTGTGCGTCGGATCAGCGGTCTACATGCACAGGAGAAGGCTGTCCGGAGCTGTGATCGGGATGTCTTCGTCGGTCGTCGCCATGACGGCGGTGATGATGGGAGCCAACCTGGTCATAACGCCTTTCTATATGGGCGTATCGGCCTCGGACGTGGCAGCGATGATACCTTCGCTCCTTCTGCCCTTCAACCTGACAAAAGCCGTATTCAACGCGTCCCTGGTGTTCATCCTGTACAAGCCCGTTTCAACGGCTCTGTCACACGCGGGATTCAGGTCCGTCACATCCGGCCTGACCGAAACCTTGGCTGACGCTCAGCCAGACGGAAAGAACGGAAAAAAGAAGACTGTCACGAGCATCATAGTGATAGCCGTCGCCGTTGCGATCGCAGCGGCGTCCCTGGCGTTCTTCTTCATAAAACTCGGCGGATCATTCAGTTTCGGGAAGTGACACTGAAAAAGAAAAGCATGATTTCAGGCAACTGTTTCACAAACCGTATTGTTAATCTGAGATCTTCGTGATATAATACCCGTGGAAATAGAATAGAACTTATCAAGAGTGGCCGAGAGACTGGCTCCGTGACGCCCGGCAACCCGTCGACAGACGAAGGTGCTAATTCCAGACAGATGAGTAACCGAATCGTTCTCCGCCTGTCTGCGAGAACGATTTCTTTTTTGGAGGCTTTTATGAAAAAACTATTTACTTCAGAATCAGTGACGGAAGGACATCCCGACAAGATATGCGACCAGATATCCGACCATATCCTTGATGCCATACTGACAGACGACCCTGACGCCAGAGTGGCATGCGAGACATGCTGCACCACGGGACTTGTGATCGTCATGGGAGAGATCACCACAGAGGCCTATGTGGATGTTCAGGAGATCGCAAGAAAGACCATACTTGAGATAGGATATGACAAATCTGATTACGGATTTGACGGCAACACCTGTGCCGTGATCGACTCCATACATGAACAGTCGCCTGATATCGCCATGGGCGTGGACCTGTCTTCGGAAGCAAAGGAAGGCTTCGGCGACGGCCTTGACACAGGTGCGGGAGACCAGGGACTGATGTTCGGCTTCGCGTGCAACGAGACCCCGGAACTGATGCCTCTGCCGATCTCCATGGCCCACAGACTGGCCAAAAGACTGACCGAGGTCAGAAAGAACGGGATCCTTCCGTATCTGAGGCCGGACGGGAAGACCCAGGTCACGGTCGAATACGACGACGGAAAGCCGGTCAGGATAGACACGGTCGTCATATCCTCCCAGCATGATCCTGATGTGTCACTTGAAAGGATACGGAATGACATCACGGAACAGGTGGTGAAAACCGTCATCCCCGGTAATATGATGGATTCCGGAACAAAGATCTTCATCAACCCCACGGGAAGGTTCGTCATAGGCGGGCCCATGGGCGACAGCGGACTCACCGGCAGGAAGATCATAGTCGACACCTACGGGGGATACGCAAGGCACGGAGGCGGCGCCTACTCCGGAAAGGATCCGACTAAGGTCGACAGATCAGCCTCGTATATGGCAAGATACATAGCCAAGAACATCGTCGCATCCGGCATAGCCGAAAGGTGCGAAGTGCAGATCGCATATGCGATCGGAGTCGCAAAGCCCGTATCTGTCATGGTCGATACTTTCGGAACAGGGCGTGTTCCTGACGACGCCATCACCGAGTACGTGTATTCGAATGTAGACATGAGGCCGGCGGCCATCATAGAAAAGTTCGGACTGAGGCGACCGATCTACGGTCCTCTGGCCGCCTACGGCCACATGGGAAGAGAGGATCTCGGAGCCCCGTGGGAAAAGACCGATCTGGCGGAACAGATCGCAGAAGCGCTGAAATAACACAGAAACACAAAAACTGACCGGAGGTGAGAATCATGAGCAGCTATCCCGAAAAAGACATTCAGGATGAGAGCTATGATTCTGTCTCCGGTATCGTTGACTTTGTCCGGTTTCAGAATGAGGAAAACGGTCATGCGGTATTCGACATAGACGTTGAGGACACATATCTCGTCACAGCTGTCGGCAAAGTGCCCTATCTGGATATAGGCGACAAGATCACTGTATACGGCAGATGGACGAACCACCCTACATACGGCAGGCAGTTTCAGGTCGAGTCATACGAGAAGGGGCTTCCCGACGACCCGAAAAGCATGGAGCTCTATCTCGCTTCAGGCGCCGTGAAAGGCATAGGCCCCAGGACCGCCGCCAAGATAATCGAAAAGTTCGGTAATGACGCGTTTTTCGTAATCGAGAACCACCCGGACTGGCTGACAGACATCCCCGGAGTCACGGAAAAGAAAGCCCAGGAGATCTCCAAGAGCTTCAGAACCGCTTCCGGATCCAGATACGTGATGATGTTCTGCAAGGACTTCTTCACCCCCCAGACTTCCATGAGGATATATAACAGATGGGGCGGTTCAGCCGTTGACAGGATACGCAGCAACCCGTATATGCTCTGCGACGAGTTTCGGGGTATCAGTTTCCAGCGCGCTGATCAGATCGCCATACAGCTCGGAGAGTCACCGGACTCCTACAACCGTATCATCCACGGACTTCTTTATGTTCTGAACGATGAATCCGTAAAAAGCGGACACACATGTCTTCCGGAAGACGAGCTTCTGCATCGCGCGACAGAGCTTCTGTTCAGCGAAACCCCAGAAGACGGGCATATCGTAAAAACCGTACTGGGAAAAGCGGCAGGCGCAGGTGATCTGGTCACTGTCACCTGGGGAGGCGAAGAGTTCGTATTCCATCCCGAAACGTACAGGGCGGAAAGCCGGATCGCCAAAAAACTTGTTACGCTTGACGCGTCATGCCCCAGACTTGACGCATCGAACGCACTGGCTTTTATCCGCAAGATCGAGAATCAGTCCGGCATCTCATACAGCACTGAACAGAAAAACGCCATTTACCAGGCTATGACAAACGGCGTATTTATCCTGACCGGCGGACCCGGGACCGGAAAGACCACGATAATCAAGGCTCTGCTCTCGATATTTTCATCCATAGATTTCAGAATCTCCCTGGCGGCTCCTACGGGGCGTGCAGCCAAAAGGATGAGCGAAGCCACTTCACACGAAGCAAAAACGATCCACAGACTGCTCGAGATGGAGTACTCTGAAAACGACGATAAGGCGGATTTCCAGCGAAACGAATCCAACAACCTGGAAGCTGACGTGATCATAATCGACGAAGTCTCCATGGTAGACGTGTTCCTGATGGATTCACTTCTGAAGGCCACGAAAAACGGGACCCGACTTATCCTGATCGGAGACGCAGACCAGCTTCCGTCCGTAGGAGCCGGAAACGTGCTGCACGACATGATCGACTCCGAAAGGTTCACCACGATAAGGCTGACCGAGATCTTCCGACAGTCCGTGAACAGTCTGATCAGTAGCAATGCCCATCTCATCAACGAAGGCCGTCTCCCTGACATCTCAAAAAAGGACGGGGACTTCTTCTTTCTGAAGCGGACTGACGAAAAGTCCATATCAGACACGGTCGTTGACCTGATCTCCTCCCGTCTGCCGAAATCCTACGGAGACGGCGTGATAGAAAAGGTCCAGATCATAACTCCGTCCCGGAAAGGTGAGTCGGGAACGGAAAATCTGAATGCCCTTCTCCAGGAAAAGCTCAATCCTCCGTCACCCGGCAAGGCAGAAAGGAAATTCCGCAGCATCGTCTTCCGTGAAGGGGACCGGGTGATGCAGACAAGGAACAACTACTCCGCGGAATGGACTGCCGCAGACGGCCAGAACGGGCTGGGGATCTTCAACGGTGAAACAGGCAGGATCACAGACATCGATACCGATGAGAACGTCATGTCGGTGACCTTCGATGACAAAGCGTGCGACGTTGACTATTCCATGCTGGAAGACCTTGAGCACAGCTACGCCATAACAGTCCACAAATCCCAGGGAAGCGAGTATCCTGTCGTTATCATTCCCCTTTATTCCTGCGCCGCCGTGCTGCAGTCCAGGAACCTCCTGTACACTGCTGTCACCAGAGCGTCAAAAATGGTGATACTCGTCGGAAAGCCTGAGGTTCTCAGAAATATGATAGCAAACAACCATCATGTCAGAAGATACTCCATGCTGAAAAAGTTCCTTATTGATGCCTGAGACGGATACATTGCCCTAAAGAAATACCGCGGATCGTTTTGACCCGCGGTTCTTGTTTTGTTACAGGAATGCCAGTATGGCTGCCTGGAACAGGCCTCCAACCAGGAATATGATCCAGGTGAGGTGCCATGCTCCCGTAAAGAAGCTGACGAGAAAATATGTGATCAGCACTATGAGCCAGAGGATCACCGTCAGCCCTGCCCGCAGGATCTGCGGAATCGGCTTTCCCTTGTTGTATTTTGATATCATCTCGAGTATCGTCTGGCCGCATAGCGCCCAGAGAAACATCAGCCAGGTTATATGCCAGTAGCCGAATCTGATGCTCACATAGAAATACGTGGTAAGCACCACTGCCCACATGATAAAGGATATCTCATTAAGAACAGTGCCGAGACTTCTGTATTTCCGTCGTTTCCCTTCGGCCTCCGCCTCTTCCTCGGTCCGCGGAAGCCTGTCAAGTTCTTCCCTGACTTTGTCGAGTTTCGTAAGGATCTCCCGGTACGCCGTAATTTCGTCGTCACCGCCGGCCATCAGCTCGTCATACTCGCCGCACAGACGTTCGACTATACCGTCCTCGGCTTCTGCCGCAGCTTTGGTCCCGGCTTCCGCACACAGCGCGGCGACCCTTTTCTCGATCTCTTTCTTCATCTGATTCTTCCTCTAGTCGGCAAGGCTTATCCAGTTCCATGCCAGTCCGTATGAGTCGTAGATATATGTGTTGTCCGGAACGAACAGCGCGTCTTCTATAAAGACGTCTCCGTTTCCGATGTGCATCGTATATTCGTTGAACTGCCCTCTGAACACGCACACATGGATATGAGAGCCGCCGGCAAATCCGTACGTTCCGCAGTCATAGAAGTACTCTCCCTGCGCCAGCTGCATCCCCACGTAGATGTCAGAGATGTCGTTGTCATGCATGAAGCTCACCGTCATGTAATCGACCGTTCCGTCGGCATATCTGACAGGATTGTTGCTCTGTATCCACACACAGTTGCAGGCTTCGAAGTTGCCGTCGATATGCACCACCGTCGCATTGAACGGCGCTCTCGCCATACCCTCTGTCGGCTGCATGTCTATCGCGTTCTGTGACATATGTGAGTACACATCATATGCCCCCTGAGTGATGACCATGGAGTTTGCCACAAAGATCGCCAGTTCTTCGCCCTGTGCGTTCATGACGCCCTGTCTGACGAACTCCCATGTCTGCATCGATTCGCCGTCGTATTTATCAAGCACTACGTTATCGCCCGGCGTTTCCGGGTCACGTGCTGTCAGACACCTGGTATCTCCCGCTTCGGATGTGCTTATGACCCAGTTGCCGTCACCTGCAGCTCTTATGACATATTCGCCCGCATAGAGGCTGGTGGAAGTATAAAGGCCGACGGAATCCGACCAGGTCGGCGCTCCGAGCACCCGGCCGTAGCCGTTTCTTGAAGCAGCTGAGTAGATATAATACGTGCCGCGTTCCGTTCTCTGCAGCCTAAATATCTGCGTAACGTCCGAAGTCTCCTGCCACAGAGTAACATTAACACCGTCATAATCTGTATTGTAGCCGCTGCAGGCCACGTTGAGGGACTGTCCTCCCCTGGAGGCCTTGATTACGTAATACCCGTCGGGTATTATCCATCCATTTCCGTATCCGACAAGGGACATGTAATTCTCCGTCTCCTGGAGATCCTTGCTCCATAGAAGGAAGATCGCATCGTTGTACGCTATCACTTCCCTTTCGACCAGCTTCTCGGAATACGCGCTGGTGGCATCTTTAACAGTCGAACGAAGCGTGTTGTACATTGCCAGTATCGCCTGTCCCCTCGTGAAGGGACCTGACGGCTGATCTGTGCTTTTTGTTATGCCTGCCCTGCGTGCGCTGGATACCGCAGTCGCGTAGTTATAGTCGCCGTCCTTTATACGGTATCCCAGGGCATAAAGGCAGTAACTCATGAATCTGGCCTCAGTCTCCGCTGACCCCGGATCGAAGTGTTCGCCGTCTATACCGAAGAGCAGCCCGCATCTGAACAGATACCCGACGTAGCTGCTGGCCCATTCCGGAACATCACTGTACGGATGCGGATACTTGCCTTCAGAAAGAGATTTCTCAACTCCAAGCAGTCTGACAGCCAGTACCGCGGCTTCAAGCCTGTTGAGCCCTCCGCTGAGATTGAACTCGATCCCGCCGTTCACATCAGTCCCGGTACCCATAAGGAATCCCAGATAGTACAGTCTCATAGCCGCGTCTTCAGCGGAAAGATCCGCCCCGGCTATGATCTTCGAGTCTATCCTGGACCTGAAGATCGCATTGCTTGATCCGATTATGTTGACCGCTCCGGATGACACGCAGAGGATGCACATCATCAGCAGCAAGGCGGCCGCCGCCCGGATCTTTTTCATCATTATCATAAAATATTGTTCCTTGATGTATGTCAATAGTACAAATGTCCATAGATTTCTATTGTATATTGTACTCAAAAAACGGCTGTTTGTCAAGGTTATGTTCTACATTTGTAGATTTCAGGACCAGACAAAAATCACGCCGGATACTTCAGCGGTACCCGGCGTGATACTGTTTCTGACTATGTCTTATTCGGCAGCTTTCTCGGCGTCTTCAACCACTTTGTCCACTGCGTCCTTGACTTCCTCTGCTGCTTCTGCGGCTTCCTTTACTTCCTCGTCTGCAGCCTTGGCGGTCTTTCTGACTCTCTTGTTCACTTTTTCAGCGACAGCTTCAGTTGCTTCTTTGACTTCTTCCTTTGCTTCGCTGACCTTTTCTTTAGCCTGCTCTATAACGGTCTCAGCAGTCTCTTTGACTGTTTCTTTAGCTTCAGCTGCTTTTTCCTTAGTCTCTTCAACTACAGCCTCTGCGGTCTCCTTGACTGCTTCCTTTGTTTCGCTGACTTTTCCCTTGGCCTGCTCCACGACAGTTTCAACAGTCTCTTTCACCGTCTCTTTGGCATCCTCAGCAACGTCTTCGGCGGTCTCTTTGACCTCCTCTGCAGCCTCCTTGGCCTTGTCGATGACATTTTCTGCAGCTTCCTTGACTTCCTTGAC
>CACZSC010000285.1 GCA_902783755.1 uncultured Ruminococcus sp.
TCCTTCCTTTGCGGAACCTCCTGCAGAGTCTCCCTCTACTATGAATATCTCTGAGAGGGACGGATCCTTTTCGGAGCAGTCGGCCAGCTTTCCGGGAAGTGAGGTGGAATCGAGGGCCGTCTTTCTTCTCGCAAGTTCCCTTGCCTTCCTCGCGGCTTCCCTTGCCCTTCCGGCCTTGATGCATTTATCTACTATTATTTTGGCCTGGCTCGGATTCTCCTCAAGGAAAGCCATGAGCTCTTCCTTGGTAGCCGAGTCCACGAGGGTCCTCATGCCCGGGTTTCCGAGCTTGGTCTTGGTCTGTCCTTCGAACTGGGGTTCCGAGAGCTTTACGGACACTATGGCCGTAAGACCTTCCCTGACATCGTCCCCGTCCATGTCCGGATCCTTGTCCTTGAGTATCTTAGCCTTCCTCGCATAGTCGTTGAACACCTTGGTGAGGGCCGCCTTGAATCCCACCAGGTGGGTGCCTCCCTCGACGGTGTTGATGTTGTTCGCATAGGAAAAGATGTTCTCCGAATAGGAATCTGTCCACTGGAGGGCGACCTCGACCTCGCTGTCCTTCTTCACCGTTTCGTAATATATGATGGAGTCATGGATGGGCGTCTTGTTCTTGTTCTGGAACTGGACGTATTCCTTGATACCGCCTTCGTAACAGTAGGTCTCCTTCTTCTTCTTTTCTCCTCTTTCATCCTCGAGGGTTATCTTGAGTCCCTTGTTCAGGAAAGCCATTTCCCTGAGGCGTGCCTGGAGAGTCTCGAAGCTGTATACAGTCTCCTCGAATATCTCCGCATCGGGTTTGAATATGGTGTGGCAGCCCGTCTTGTTCCCGCAGTCTCCGACCACGGTCACTTCGCAGGTCTTCTTTCCCCTGGAATACTCCTGACGGTATATGTGTCCGTTCCTCAGGGATTCCACGAGCATGTATTCCGAAAGGGCGTTAACGACTGAAGCGCCTACTCCGTGAAGACCTCCGGATACCTTGTATCCGCCTTCGCCGAACTTGCCTCCGGCATGGAGCACCGTCATTATGACCTCCATGGCGGGCTTGTGCATCTTGGGATGCTCGTCTACGGGCATTCCTCTTCCGTCATCCGTGACCTCGATGGAATTGTCCTCTCTGATCTTTACCTGGATGTGGGAACAGTAACCGGCCAGAGCCTCGTCGACGGAGTTGTCGACTATCTCGTAGACCAGATGATGAAGGCCCCTCGTACCGGTGCTGCCGATGTACATTCCGGGGCGTTTCCTTACAGGTTCCAATCCCTCAAGGACCTGTATCTGTTCCGCGTTGTACTCTTTTCCAATATCCTTTTGAATTTCTGTCGCCATTTTTTCTCCTTACTCTTGATTTTTTACAGATTTTCGGATAATCTAACTATGCGATTATACTCATATAGGGATTAAAAATCAAGGATTTGAGCGTATTTTTTAGCTCAGACCTCTTTTTTTGCAAAAAAATTTTTTGCGGCCTTTATTTTGGCGATTTTTTCAAAACCACAACATCTTGGACCTGTGGAAAAGTTGATTGTTTTTTTCCACAATAAGTGGAAAAGTGCCGTAAAACCTAATATTTACGCTTTTACCCTGTGGATATTCCTGTGGAAAACTATTTCTGTTAGAATATCCTGGTACACAAGAAAGAACGAAGAGATATGAATAAATCAGAACTCAAACAGAATTGGGAAAGGGTACTCGAGCTTCTTTACGGGAAGCTCGATGTTGCTGTTGTGAAAACCTTTTTCCTGCCTCTTTCGCCCGGCAAGCTTTCCGAAAAGGAAGGGAACCTCTACATGATCTCGGAAAACAGCCGCTTTTTCCAGAACACCATAAACAGATATCAGGATACTGTAGTCGACGTTACCGAGACCGTATTCGGCAAACCCTATTTCATCGTCGTCACCGAGTCCATACTTTCGGACGATGACAAAAAGGACGACCAGCAGAAGGAAGACTATCTGAATCCGAAATACACCTTCGACAGCTTCGTCACAGGTCCCACTAACAGGATGGCCTATGCGGCTTCCATGGCTGTAGCTGACGGTTTCACCAAGACCTACAATCCCCTTTTCATATATGCGGGATCCGGACTTGGGAAGACCCATCTCATGCATGCCATAGGTCATTTCGTAAAGCTCCACAAACCCAAGAAGAAGATACTCTACGTGTCTGCTGAATCCTTCGTTTCCGAACTCATAGAAGCCATAAGGACCAAAAAGCAGAACCAGTTCAAGGACAAGTACAGGAAGGTGGACTATCTTCTCTTCGACGACGTACAGTTCATAGAGGGCAACAAAACGGCTGAAGAGGAACTCTACTATACCTTCGAAGCTTTGAGAGACGCCAACAAGCAGATGGTATTCACATCGGACAGACCTCCGAAGGAACTGGGAGACATTCCCGAAAGGCTGGTCTCGCGATTCGTATGGGGAGTAATGGTGGATATACAGCCTCCTGATTACGAGACAAGGATGGCCATACTCAAGAACAAGGCTGTCCTCGAGCAGGTCGATATATCGAAGCCCGAAGTTATCGAAGTATTCGACCTCATAGCCCACAGCATCACCAACAACATACGGGAACTCGAAGGAGCCTTTACGAGAGTACTGGCATTTTCTACTCTTTCCGGTGAAGACATAACTCCTTCTCTTGCCAGGAGAGTCCTTTCCGACGTAATAGTCGAAGAAAAGAAGGTTCTTACACCTGAAAAGATAAAGAAGGCCGTCAGCGACTATTACGGACTTTCCGCAGGCGCTCTTGATTCTTCTAAGAGGTCGAGGGATATTTCCTACCCGAGGCACATAGCCATATATCTCATCAGAAGAGAACTGGGTCTTTCATATCCTACGATAGGAAAGATCTTCGGCGGCAAGGATCATACGAGCATCATGCACAGCTGCGACGTCATAGAGAGCGAACTTAAATTTTCTAAGGAACTCTCTTCCACACTTGATGGTATAATAAAGTCGATAGATTTGTAGCCTGTGAATTTTGTTGACAGTTTTCCACAGCTTTTGCACAGGCCTTTTCCGCCTTTTATAAGGGTTTGAGGACATTATCCACATTTTCCACAGACCAACAACAGCATCAGCACTTTAAATTAATATCAAATGAGGTTTCACGATGAAGTTCACATGTTCACAGACCGCTCTTTTAAGAGCCGTCAACACCTGCAGCAAGGCAGTTTCCACAAGAACGACCATTCCAATCCTTAAGGGCATACTCATAAGAGTCGAAGACGGAAGAGCAACTCTTACCTCTTCCGATCTCAATATGAGCATAGAAACGAGTTTCGACGTTCAGAACTATACTCCCGGAAGCACGGTAGTTTCTGCAAAATATCTCGGAGAAATAGTAAGGAAACTTCCAAATTCCCTCATCACTCTGAGCACAGAGGAAGAACCTGGAAAACTCACAATAAACTGCCTCGGTTCCAACTTCGGTATCGTGACTCTCAATGCAGATGAATTTCCTCTCATAGGAGGAATAGAATCAAAGGATTTCTTCGAACTCAACAGAAAGGATTTCAAGGATCTTCTCAATAAGTGCGTATTCTCTGCAAGTATAGATGAAAAGAAAGGGATACTTACAGGCTGCCTTCTCAATATAGAGAAAAACCAGATAGAAGCTGTAGCTCTCGACGGTTTCAGAATGGCTATAGTAAGAAAACAAAGTGGTTCTCTCAAGGAAAAGAAAGTCATAATACCGGCTTCTATACTCAGCGAGATTTACAAGATACTCAATGAAGAGGAAGGTTCCGATCAGATATCGGTAGTATTCGAAGACAAAAAAGCAGAATTCCTTACTGAAGATACGAGAGTCAATGCAAGGCTTCTTGAAGGAGAGTTCATCAACTACAACGGCATACTTCCGGCTGAATGGAACACAAGAGTTACAGTCAACAGGGAAGATATGCTCAACTCCATAGAAAGAGCTTCACTCTTTGCAAGAGAAGGAAAGAACAACCTCATAAAAATAAAGGTGAACAAAGACAATCTCGACATAAATTCGAGGTCTGAGGAAGGAAACGTCAACGAGACCGTAGGAGCAGACGTCAGCGGAAATGAACTTCTCATAGGATTCAACTCAAAGTATCTCCTCGACATACTCAAAGTCATAACCGATGAAGAAGTGGTGTTCGAAATGGGATCGAGCGTCAGCTCATGTCTCATAAAGCCTGTTGAAGGAAACGAATTCACTTATCTGGTACTTCCGGTAAGGATCAATGCAGTTTAATGTACTTCAAAAGCGTAAGTCTTGAAAATTTCAGAAACTATGGAGAATTAAGTTTGGAATTTGATTCCAAACTTAATCTTATCACGGGACAAAATGCCCAGGGAAAGACCAATCTCATAGAATCGCTGTTCATAATGGGTCTCGGGAAATCCTTCAGGACCAGCAAGGACAATGAGATGATATCCTTCGATAAGGATTATGCCAGATCGAGAACAGTCGTTGTCGATGGAGATAAAGAGACTTCCATAGAGATAATATACAAAAAAGAAGGAAAGATAATAAAGGTAGATGGAGCTAGTCTTCAGAAAAATTCAGAACTTCTCGAAAACGTATATATAGTTGTTTTTTCACCTGACGATTTAAGGATAGTGAAAGACGGTCCTGAAAGCAGAAGAAAATTCATAGACAGGGAACTCTGCCAGATTAAACCAATATATTATTCGGATCTGGGCAATTACAAAAAGGTTCTCAAACAGAGAAATTATCTTCTGAAAAACGACTATAAGGACAGGACTCTTTTCGAAGTTTTCGACGATTCTCTTGCTGAATACGGGTCGAGGATAATAGAGGAAAGATACAGATTCACCGAAAGACTTTCTGAA
The DNA here is from genome assembly GCA_902783755.1 of uncultured Ruminococcus sp. Classification (GTDB taxonomy): domain Bacteria; phylum Bacillota; class Clostridia; order Oscillospirales; family CAG-272; genus UMGS1696. Next base: position 4,839 of record CACZSC010000285.1, read on the forward strand.
ATAAGCAGAAAGATACATTCGGATATATCGGGAAATAAAGAAGTACTCGATATAAAATACGAAACTTCCTTCAGAAGAGGTGTTACTAAAGATGAGTATCTTGAAGCACTAATAAGGGGTTTCGAAAGAGACAGATACAGAGGATTCACCGAGACCGGTCCTCATAAAGACGATCTGTGCATACTGGTAGACGGAAAGGATATAAGGGCCTACGGATCCCAGGGACAGCAGAGGACTGCATCTCTTTCACTGAAATTAGCCGAAATAGAGCTCATAAGACAGGAGACGGGAAAAAGCGCGGTGCTCCTCCTTGATGACGTTCTTTCGGAACTGGATATGCAGAGGCAGAAATACCTTATAGACTCCATGGCGGATATACAGGTATTCATAACAGCTACGGAGATAGATAAAGATCTAAGGGCCATGCTGCCCGAAGGAAAAACGTTTTTTATTGACAACGGCAAAGTCGATATATATAATTACTAAGCTATGCCCAAAAATGTTTGGGAAAGGAGGCGGAACAAATGGCAAAAGGAAAGATGACCTATCAACCTAAAAAAGGTCAGAGAGCTAAGGAACACGGCTTCAGAAAGAGAATGTCCACAAAGAACGGAAGAAACGTTCTTAAGAGAAGAAGAATGAAGGGCAGAAAATCTCTCAGCGCATAAAGGCCGCATAATTGCGAGCCCTTTTTGCTATTTGAGGATATTGTTCCCGTGAAAAGACAGGGAGTTCTCAGAAATAAGGAAGACTTCGATAAGCTTCGCAGTATGGGAAAATCCGTAAAGGGAAAGTATGCAGTACTGGTGTACAGACCCAACGACAAAGGCTTGAACCGCAAGGCTTTTTTGGCGAGCAAAAAAGTCGGTGACAGTGTCAGAAGACACAGAGCGGCAAGGCTTCTCCGGGAATCATACCGTCAGATAGAAAAGGAAAGAGATATTCCCCAAGGTTACGATTTTTTACTGATAGCAAGGACAGCCATAAACGATTCGAAATGTGCGGATGTGAAAGAAAATATTGAAGCCGCAATGAAAAAAGCCGGGATATTATGAAATATATATTCATCTTCTTCATAAAATTCTATCAGATGTATATTTCCCCGAGATTTCCCGGGTGCTGTCGTTTCGTGCCAACGTGTTCGGCATACGCACTTGAGGCTATACAGAAATACGGCGCCCTTAAAGGCGGTCTTCTTGCTGTAAAAAGAATTTTAAGATGCCATCCGGGAAACCCCGGTGGATATGATCCTGTACCATAGGATCTGGAGGTCAAATGAACGGATTTTTGGCAAGGATTATAGGATATCTGATGAGCTTTATTTACAATCTTGTAAATAACTACGGCATATCCATAATCATTCTGACATTGATTGTAAGAGTGTGTCTGCTTCCTCTTTATCACAAGCAGAATCAGTACAGCGCGGCTATGGCCGATCTTCAGCCGAAGATCAAGGACATACAGACGAAGTATGCATCGGACAGAAACACGATGAACGAAAAAATGAACGAGCTCTATCAGCAGGAGAATATCAGTCCTCTTTCAGGATGCCTTCCCATGCTGATACAGTTCCCGATCATCATAGGACTCTTCGCTCTTCTCAGGTCACCTCTTCTATATATGAAGGGAAGCGAGATGATAGCGGCAGTACACGAGTCCTTCCTGTGGATACCCGACCTTTGTCAGCCCGACAACTGGATCATGCCCATTATCGCAGGTATAACGACATACTTCTCTTCAGCGCAGACCACGGCGAACGATACTACGGGCGCCATGGCCGGAATGAAGTATTTCTTCCCCATCATGATCTTCCTCATGGGAAGATCCTTCCCTTCCGGACTTGCTCTTTACTGGGCGGTAGGTAACATGTTCACCATGATCCAGACCTACTACTTCAACGTGAAGAAAAAGAAGAAAGCAAGAGAAAAGGAAATAGAGCAGGAAGTCAACAGAAGATTGAACAGAAAGAAATAACAGCTTCGGAGGCAGATTGATAATGAAGTATTCTGAAAAATGGGGAGACAGCATAGAAGCTGCTGTCGAACTCGCTCTGCAGGACCTGAAGCTGACAAGAGATCAGGTAAACGTCACAGTTCTGGAAGAACCTAGCAAAGGATTTTTCGGCATAGGTTCCAAACTGGCGAAGGTCCGTGTAGAAGAAATAGTAAAGGAAAAGAAGGCAGAACCTAAAGTTGCCGAAAAGAAGGAAAGTCCCAAGAAGGAAGCTGTAAAGGAAACAAAGCCCGAACCAAAGCAGGCTGAAAAACAGGTTCCTTCCCAGGAAAACGTCCAGAAGAAAAAGAAGAACAAAAAGAAAAAGGACAGACCCGAGCAGAAAAACAGGCAGGAAGCCGTAAAGCTCGAGGTCAAGCACGTAAACATAAGCAGCAAGCCCGAAGGTCTCGTGCATGCTGACGAGCACCCGGCGAAGGAATTCCTCGAGAAGACCTTCAGAGAGATGGGTATCGAAGTCAGCGTAGAGGTTTCCGTAGGAAGCGACTGCGTATACGTGGACGTCGAAGGTAAGGATACAGGTACGGTCATAGGTAAGAGAGGACAGACTCTCGACGCACTCCAGTATCTTACCAGCCTCGTCGTCAACAAGGGCGAAGACGAGTACGTAAGAGTCATACTCGACGCCGAAGGTTACAGGGCAAAGAGAGAAGCTACGCTCGAAAACCTCGCATTCAGGATCGCAGAAAAGGTGCTGAAGTCAGGAAAGAGCGCAAGACTCGAACCCATGAACCCCTATGAAAGAAAAGTGATACACACCGCTCTTCACAGCGTGAACGGTATCACGACAAGAAGTGAGGGCGACGAACCTTACAGAAGAGTCGTAATAGAACTCAAAAAATAGCTTGAGCGGGCCGCCTTTTGAAAAAGTGCGGCCTTTTGTTTTATGGAAAACACTACGATAGCGGCAATTTCAACTGCATACGGAGAAGCGGGAATAGGGATAGTAAGGATGTCGGGTCCCGGCAGTCTTGACGTGCTCGAAAAGGTATTTTTTTCCAAAAAAGGAGAAAAGATCGCTTTCGAGCCGAGACATATGTATTACGGCGTCGTAAAGGACGAAGAAGGCCGTGTCATAGACGAAGCCCTCGCCGTATACATGAAGGCTCCGTATACCTATACCGGTGAGGACGTGGCAGAGATACAGTGCCACGGAGGGAATATCTCAGTAAGGAACATACTTTCCCTTCTCCTCAGGAGCGGGGCTGTACTGGCTGAAAGAGGAGAATTCACCAAAAGGGCTTTTCTTTCGGGAAAGCTGGATCTTTCCCAGGCTGAGGCAGTCATAGACCTGATAAAAGCAAGGACCGGGAAAAGCTACGATACGGCAGTGGGCCAGCTCGAGGGAAGCCTTTCGAGGAAGATAAGGGACATAAGGAAAGAACTTCTGGACCTGCTCGTCTCGATCACAGTCAACATGGATTATCCCGATGAAGACATAGAAGAGCTCACTTACGAGACCTTCGGAAACAGTGTATCGCAGATAAACGATGAACTCAGTAAACTCAGCGCAACAAGCGGTGAAGGAAGGATACTCAGAGAAGGCCTTAAGGTAGCGATAGTAGGAAAGCCCAACGTGGGCAAGTCGTCTCTTATGAACATATTCCTCAAGGAGAACAGGAGCATAGTAACGGATGTCCCCGGAACAACGAGGGATACCATAGAGGAGAGCGCCTCCGTAAGAGGTATACCCATTTCCTTCATAGATACGGCGGGCATACACGACTCGGAAGACCTTGTGGAAAGCATGGGGATAGAAAGGAGCAGGGAAGCCTTCAACAGGGCGGACCTCCTCATACTCGTCCTCGACGGGAGCAGCGAGCTTACGAAGGAAGACGAGGAACTCATCTCTATGTCCAGGGGAAGAAACTGCATTACTCTTCTAAACAAGGCTGACAAAGGACTCGTCATTAAAGAAAAAGGCATAGAGGTGTCCATGCTCGAGGAAACGGGCATAGACCTCATAGAAGACGAGATCGAGCGCTTCGTAAACAGCGGCAGGCTCAGAAGAGAAGACGACGTCATAGTCACCAGCGTCCGCCATGCGGAGCTTCTCAGAAGAGCTTCCGAGGAACTGAAGGAAGCCTCGGCGATGATAGAAGCCGGGGAAGCCATGGACTTCATAGAAGTCAACGTGAAGTCCGCCTTCGATCTTCTCGGGGAGATAACGGGAGAAACGGCATCGGACGAAGTCATAGACGAAGTCTTTTCAAGATTCTGTCTTGGTAAATAAGCGATGGAGATCAAAAATTTAGGTACATACGATATAGCGGTCATAGGCGCAGGCCACGCCGGATGCGAGGCTGCGCTTGCCGCGGCCAGGATGGGAAAGAAGACCCTTGTCCTTTCCATCAATCTGGAAGCGGTGGCTAACATGTTCTGCAATCCGGCCATAGGAGGGACGGGAAAGGGCCATCTCGTAAGGGAGATAGACGCTCTCGGAGGCGAGATGGGCCTTTGCATAGACAAGACCTTCATACAGAGCCGCATGCTCAATGTGTCGAAGGGCCCTGCTGTCCATTCCCTGAGAGCTCAGGCGGACAAAAGACGCTATCACGAGGAAATGAAGAGGACCCTCGAAAAACAGGAGAACCTCCTTCTCAAACAGGGCGAAGTCATAGATATAGACATGGACGAAAAGGGAGTGAAAGGCATAATCCTCAAAACGGGAGCCTATTACTCCTGCAAAGCCGTAATAATCGCCACGGGGACCTTCCTCGGCGGAAGGATATACATAGGAGATGCGGCTTTCGACAGCGGTCCCAACGGGCTATCCCCTTCCACAGAGCTGGCGGAAGCCCTGAAAAAAAGAGGCCTTGAAACAAGGCGCTTCAAGACCGGTACTCCCGCAAGAGCCCTTTCATCGTCCCTGGACTATTCGAAGATGGAGATACAGGAAGGAGACGAGCATCCGGTTCCCTTCTCTTTCATGAACGAGGACGTGGACAGGGAGCAGGTACCGTGCTGGCTCACCTATACCAACGAGGAGACCCACAGGATCATAAGGGCTAACTTCTCAAGGTCCGCGCTTTTCGGCGGGCTCATCGAAGGAGTAGGCCCCAGGTACTGTCCTTCGATAGAAAGCAAACTTGACAGGTTCCCCGATAAGGAAAGACATCAGCTCTTCGTGGAACCGGAAGGACTGTCCACGGAAGAGATGTATCTTCAGGGCATGAGCAGCTCTCTGCCCGAGGACGTACAGGAAGAATTTTACAGGACCATACCGGGTCTCGAACACATACAGATAGTAAGGTCGGCATATGCCATAGAGTACGATTGCATAGATCCGCTCAAACTGAAGCTGAATCTCATGCACAGGGATTTCCCCGGACTCTTCTGCGCAGGCCAGTTCAACGGTTCCTCCGGTTATGAGGAGGCCGCAGCCCAGGGCCTCATGGCAGGCATAAACGCCGCTCTGTGGCTCGACGGAAAAGAGCCATTCATACTGGACAGGTCGGAGGCATACATAGGAGTTCTCCTCGACGACCTCATCACTAAGGGTACGAACGAACCCTACAGGATGATGACCTCGAGAGCAGAATACAGGCTGATACTCCGCCAGGACAATGCGGACATGCGCCTTACGGAAAAGGGAAGGGCGCTGGGCCTGGTATCGGACGAAAGATATGCGAAGTTCCTTTCCGATAAGAAAGCGACGGAGGAAGAGATTGCAAGGCTGTCATCTCTCAAGATAAGACCGTCGGACGCCAACAGGGTCATAACGAAGATGGGCGGAAGTCCTGTCGAGAACGGAGCATCTCTTGCTGAACTTCTGAAAAGACCTGAACTGAACTATGAGAATACAAGGGAGATAGACCCGGAAAGACCGGAGCTTTCCTATCACGTGAGGACCAAGGTCGAGGTCAGCATAAAGTACAGAGGATATATAGACAAGCAGCTGGCCCAGATAGAGAAGTTCAAAAAGCTCGAAAACAGAGCTCTTCCCGAAGACCTCGACTATATGTCGATGGAGGGCCTCAGGAACGAGGCGAAGGAAAAGCTCACGGCTTTGAGACCAGTGTCCGTAGGCCAGGCTTCCAGGATCTCCGGAGTTTCGCCTGCAGACATAAACGTGCTCCTCGTATGGCTCGAGAAGCTTAAAAGAAACAGCTGAACATAATGGAAGAAAATTACAAAAGACTCACAGAGTACATACTCGAGTGGAACAGCAAAATAAACGTAACGGCCATAAGGGATCCGGAAGAGTTCTATGAAAAGAACATAAAGGATTCCCTTGCGGTTCTGAAGCTGCCGGAGTTTTCGGAGAGCAGAAGAGTCCTCGATCTCGGTACCGGCGGAGGCTTTCCCGGCCTTCCTCTTGCAATGGCATGCCCGGATAAGGAATTCGTGCTTCTGGACAGCGTAGCAAAGAAGCTCAAAGTCGTCTCCTCGGCTGCGGACGAGTTCGGTCTTTCGAACGTCGACGTTGTTAACATGAGGGCAGAAGACCTTGCAAAATGGCCCGCCTACAGAGAGAGTTTCGACGCAGTCGTATCGAGAGCCGTCGCCAATATGTCGACTCTCTCCGAGTACTGTCTGCCCTTCGTGAAGAAGGGAGGATACTTCATCGCATATAAGACGGAAGACGCTCTTGCGGAGATAAGCGAAGCAGAGCATGCGATCAGAGTCCTGGGAGGAGAGCTCATAAGGACCGAAGGGGACGGCACCGAAGGAAGCGGGCACCTCTTCGCCGTCGTGAAAAAGACGGGAACTACTCCTCCGAAATACCCGAGGAAGGCGGGACTTCCTTCGAAGGAACCGCTGAAGAAAACGAAATGACATGCACAACGTTTCACGTGAAACGTGACCGAAGATGAACAGGACGCTCCTTTCGGGGCGTCTTTTCGTATGTTTCACGTGAAACAATGAGAATTTGTCCGACTTTTGTTTTCCGCCGTATTGATGTTTCACGTGAAACAAGATATAATCGTCGAGGTATCGGAAGTATACCAAAGGGAGGAAAAATGGGTAAATCAATAGCCATCTTCAATCAGAAGGGCGGCGTCGGAAAGACGACCACTAACATCAACCTGGCAGCATGCCTGGCAATGAAAAAGAAAAAGGTACTCGTGCTCGACATAGATCAGCAGGGCAACACGACCAGCGGCCTGGGCATCTCGAAGAAGGATCTGGAGTACACGAGCTACGACATCCTCATAGAAGAGAACTTCGACCCCTACAGGGCGATCTACAGGACTGTGGTGGACGGACTCGATATAATCCCCGCGAGCGTGGATCTGGCGGGTGCCGA
>CACZSC010000286.1 GCA_902783755.1 uncultured Ruminococcus sp.
AAGAACGTGAAAGGAAGGAAAGATCTCTTCACGGCATTATCTCAAAGGACATGTTCGGAAACGTAACGTTCACGGACAAGACCGGAGCGGTCGGAACATTTACCGCTGATGAATGGAACGGACTTCGCAAGAACTGGGACTATACCGGAAATCCCGAGTACTTCATGGAGACGATCAATGTCGGTGAATTAAAGGGCATGGAAAAAGCCTGAGTGTGCAGGGATAGGTATTACCGGAGGCAGCAATGAGTGATCTGTTTCGAAAAAAGAGTATGGATAGGATATCTTCTCCGGAGGAGCTCAATGACTACATCAAGGTGACATCCCCTTCGGTGTGGATCGTTATCGCGGCGATAGTCGTCCTTCTTGTGGGCGCGCTCGTGTGGGGAGCACTCGGCACTGTCGAGCAGACTAATGCCGACGGGTCGAAGGAGATCGTCCGGCCCATAACTTATGTGATCAATTAAAACGGAACATCTATACGGAAACAATACAGATGCCAGTTAAAAAAATAAAACAACCGATCAGTCACGGGGCTGCCAAGGTACCCGTAGTTATGCAGATGGAGGCGCTTGAATGTGGAGCGGCCTCCCTTTGCATGATATTGGCTTATTACGAAAAGTGGGTTCCGCTTGAGCAGGCAAGGTCCGATTGCGGTGTCAGCAGGGACGGCTCAAACGCCAAGAATATACTGCTTGCGGCGAGAAATTACGGAATGGAATGTAACGGCTACAAGCTTGAGCCTGATGAACTTTTTTCCCAGGGTCATTTCCCGTGCATCGTTCACTGGGAGTTCAACCATTTCATTGTTGTAAACGGCTGCAAGGGCAATAAGGTTTACATCAACGATCCCGCAAGGGGCAGCATCTCCATAACCAAAGAAAAGTTTGACGAGGGTTTTACCGGGATAGCTCTTTTGTTTGAGCCGACCGACGCATTCGAGCCCGGAGGAAAGCCAAAGAGTGTATTAAGCTTTGCCAAAGAACGTCTTCGCGGATGCTCTACGGCCATAGCCTTTGTTGTGGCAACGACCGTCATATCATCGCTCACCGGAATAGTGAGCGCGGGATTTTCACGTGTATTTCTGGACAGACTCCTGCCGGGACTTGATCTTGACTGGGTGAGGCCTTTCTTTATCGGCCTTGGCCTCATCACGATCATACAGATCGCATCCGGCTGGATACAGGCTGTGTACCAGCTGCGACTGAACGGCAAGATGGATGCCGTGGGCAGCAGTACTTTTATGTGGAAGCTGCTGCGGCTTCCGATGGAATTCTTCAGCCAGAGAATGGCCGGAGATATACAGGGCAGGATGATGTCGAATGCGACGATCGCCGAGACGGTCGTCAATACGGTAGGTCCTCTCGCACTTAATGCTGCGATGATGGTATTCTACCTCGTTGTCATGATCAGGTATTCGGTCGTTCTTACGGTCGTAGGTATCTTAAGTGTCCTGATCAATGCTCTCATGTCAAGGTATATATCCTCAAAACGTATCAATATAACGCGTGTCTTGATGAGGGATGCGGGAAAGCTGTCATCGGCCACCGTAAATGCGGTCGACATGATAGAGACGATCAAGGCCGGAGGCGCGGAGAACGGATTTTTTGAAAAATGGTCCGGATACCAGGCGTCGGTCAATACCCAGAACGTTCGCTTCTTAAAGCAGGATCAGATGCTCGGGATAATACCTGCAGCGGTAAGCTCGATCATGAACATACTCGTTATCGCGCTCGGAATTTTCTATACGATGAAGGGAATATTCACAGCCGGTATGATCATACCGTTTCAGACATTCATGACTGCGTTCATGGCACCGGCCGGACAGCTCATCGGAGCGGGACAGACTATCCAGGAGATGAGGACATCAATGGAGAGGATCGAGGATGTTATGAATTATCCGGATGATCCCGAGGTGGATAGGGTCACGGGCGCCGATCAGTTCAGTAAGCTCGGCGGAACGCTGTCGATGAAGGACGTGTCGTTCGGGTACTCAAAGCTTGCTGACCCGTTGATCGTTGATTTTAACCTGGAACTAAAACAGGGTGAGAGAGTCGCGATCGTAGGCGCGACCGGAAGCGGTAAAAGTACTCTCTCTAAGCTCATTACCGGACTCTACAGTCCCTGGAGCGGCGAGATCCTGTTTGACGGCAAAGCGATAAACGAGATAGACAGC